>LBWG01000022.1:405-16702 GCA_000993535.1 Candidatus Uhrbacteria bacterium GW2011_GWF2_39_13
TTCAGTTCATCATGCGATGCGGTATCGGAGACCTGAAACATTTTCTGCCGGAGCGATTCCAGATTTTTGGTGAGCTCTTCCCGTTTCGCCAGCAAATTTGCGTTCTCCTCCTTTTCATTTTTCCTGACGGCTTTATAGGTTCCGGCGAGAAGCGAAGGCGTCCTGAAAATCGCACCGAGCTGCTGTAAAACGGCCTTCTCGAAATTCTCGCCCGAAACCTGCCGCAAGGGGCATGAACTTTCCGCACGTTTGGAGTCCTTGACGCACTGCAAATAAATGTAGCGCCGGTTTCCTTTTTTCGTATAGACCGTAGTCATGCCCCCGCCTTCAAATATCTGGATAGGGCTGGGCTTTACCACGTTTCCAATACCAATTTTCAGGATTGTCTTCATTACCAAACCTTTCCCGGATAATTTTTTTCATTGATACCTCTCAAACCGGCCCAGTAACATTGTCCGCCTCCATCCACTGGCTCCTTTAATCCATCAAATTCGGGGTCAATATATTTGTTGAACCAACGATACAATTCCGTGCGCATTTCTAGCACTTTTGACTCAAAATTCAGATTGCCGTATAAATTGATTGTTTCATTGGGATCATCCTCTAGGCTATAAAGCTCAAACGGTCCATATGGATAACGATGCACGTATTTGAACTTTTCATTGCGTATCATGCGGACCGGTCCGTATTCGTCGAATACAACAACAGTACCACCACCGCCAAATTTCTCCCCATTGAGAAGCGACGCAAAACTTTTTCCAGGCAATTTGTTATCATTCGGCATATCTATTCCGAGATAGTCCAGCAGGGTTGGCATGAAATCGTAATGGCTTAAAAGTTCTTTTTTCACCATGCCACTCGGTATTTTTCCTGGAAGCGACATGATAAAAGGAACTTTGACGGACTCTTCATACATGTTCAAGGGAAACGTCGCGTTGCCTTTTCCGTAAATACCGTGATGCCCCATATTCATACCGTTGTCGCTGGTAAAACAGATGAGAGTGGATTTCGTAAGATTGTTTTTATCAAGCCAATCCAGAATCTTCCCGACATTCGCGTCCATGGCCGCAACGGCCCCATAATAACCGCTCAGGTATTCACGGCGTTTTTCCGCATTATCAACAGGTATGCTAAGTCCTTCTATCCATTCCGCTGGCACGATTCCGTCGGGCACAGACTCAAAATTACAATTATCATAGAAATAGTCATAATATTCAACCGGATGTTCTTTTCTTTCCCACGGAGAATGAGGTGCTGTATAATGTATGCTTAAGTAAAATGGATTTTTCCCATCCTTTTGCTCCTCAAGAAAGAGCAGTGCATTATCTGTAATTACATCGGTTATATAGCGGTTTTCATAATAAACCTCACCATTTTTTACCATTGGAGCATTATAGTAATGACCACCTCCAATGGCATGAACTTTCCAATACTTGAAACCTTTCTGAGGATTATGACTATCTCCCAAATGCCACTTGCCGCTGATTCCGCAGGCATATCCCGCATCATTGAGAAAATCCGTATAACCCGGCTGACCCTCAAGATATTCAATGGCGCGGCCATTTCCTTTCGGTTCCACAGATAAGTCGTTGATATCTCCGCCGTTCAGAAAATCATGAATGCCGTGTCTGCTCGGTATTCTACCCGTCAAGAGCGACGCTCTGGCAGGTGAGCAGACAGGCGAGACGCAGAAAAAATTATCGAACCGCATGCCATTTGCCGCCAAACTGTCCAGATTGGGAGTTCTTGCCTCCCTGTTCCCATAAGCTCCAAGAGACCAATACCCTTGGTCATCTGTCAGTATAAAAATTATATTCGGTTTGCTATTGTCTATCGAAGGCATCTTTACAAATCCTTATCTAAAGTTTTCCTGTTTTTCAGCAGTTGAAATTGATCCTCAACAAAAAAACCAATTATTGACCTTTTTGGAGTAACCATTTGTCCTGTGCGTATCAAACCATACTTCTTCATTGTAACAGTTTAGTTCCTTGAAGTAAATTCCCCCTGAAATTTTTCTTAATTTTTTCAGAGTCTTCTTTTTTCAGTTCAACATTTCCCATTTTGCCTCCTTTAGCTTTTTTTGTGAAAAATTTAAAAATCTCGAAATTTTCATATTGACAAAAACATGCTTTTCCCATAAAATATAGTATCCACCCCGATGAACGTATGGCGATTCTAATCGCCACTGCGTCTTTCGCAATTCCCCGAAATGTGAAATTTTTTCCCTTTTTCGGTGCAAGCAGAAAGTTTATCCAAATGAGGGTTTGGAGTTTTGATTTTTCTAAGGATCGGATTGATTATCCGCGCCGTCCATATTGTCCCTTTAGACATTTTTGTGTATTCTTGAATGGTGAGGTTCCAGATAAAGTTCTTGCCGAAAGAGCATATCTCAGGAAGCGAGTGGATGAACTTGAATTTGCCATGGACTTTTCCACGGACCAAGTGAAGAAGCTTAACGCAAGAATTGAGGAACTTGAAACTGATAAGAAAATCCTTGAAACCGAACTTCTCCAAGCAAAACAGGCCCCATTTGCATCCAAAAGCAAGGAGGAGGAAGAGGAAGTTGCCGACAAGACCCCGAAGAAAAAGCGCGGTGCTCCTTATGGGCATCAGGGGCATTGGCGGGAGACTCCGAAACATATTGATGAAACTGTGGATGTCTATCTGGATAAATGTCCTCATTGCGGCAATGAAAACATCTCCCCTTGCAACCACACCACGGAACATATTCAGGAGGACATTAAGGATGGAAAGGTTAAGAATACTCTTTATATCCACTCTTTTTTCTGGTGTCCTACATGCAAAGAAATTGTTCATGGTACTGGCGAGGGTGAAATCCCCAACGCCATGATCGGCCCTGAAATCAGGGCGATTGTCGCTTTCCTCCGATATGAAATCAAGATTTCTTATGATGACATTCCGAGGATTCTCAAAGAGCTTTTCAACTTCAAAGTTACTCCGGGAGCCATTGTCAGCTTTGACAACAAAACCCGCAGAAAGAGCAAGCCCCTTTACGATGCTCTCAAGGATATGCTGCCCCGTACCTCTTCTATTAATGTCGACGAGACAGGATGGAAGGATGACGGCTTTCTTGCCTGGCTCTGGACTTTCATCAATAAGGGCATCGCTTTCTATCATATTGACAAGCATCGTTCCATTGAAGTTATAAGAGCCCATCTCGGAGAGCTTTACGCAGGCATTATCGGTTCCGACTTCCTTTCCTCCTACAATCCCATCGGGACTTTTGCCAAGCAGAAATGTTTTGCCCATCTGCTTCGGGAAATAAAGAAACTTGAAGAAGACGAAAGGCTGAATTCCGAGGGCAATATCTTCCTTGCAAACCTTAAAAAACTGCTTCAAGATGCCATTCTTCTTCATGCTGAATACTCCATTTTGCATCTGGATATCTGGAGAGGCCGGAAAAAACAAATCTTAAAATCCTTCAAGAAATTATACCGGACTCCTCTGTCCCATAAGGAATGCGAAACCTTGCGGAAAAGACTTAAAAAACATAAGAAGGAAATCTTCACATTCCTTAATTTTCCAGAGCTTATCAATCCAACAAATAACATCGCCGAGACCGGTCTCGGAAACTGTGTCTTGTTCCGAAAACTGACCTTCGTGACGCGCTCCGAAAATGGCAAGAAAAATGTTTCAATCTTGATGACTATCATCCAGACTGCGAAACTCAAGCTACTCAGCCCGACAGCGGTACTGAAAACATTCATTACCAAGGGGCTGACTGTCGAACTGGCTAAACAGTTCGGACTCCCTTCCGCTATGCCATTGGCCCCATAATCCATCATCGGCCCTGCATCTAAATTCCCCTTCAAATCGGTGGCATACTCACCGAAGGAATTTTTATTGTCTGTATATTTTTTCATAGCCATTTTTTGCATATTAATTTTACAGGTTTTAGCAACCTTGCCACAGTAAAATAATCCCGTGAGATTATCCCGTTGTATCCTGCTTCTATCGATTTTGAAGATCCTCTTCCCATTTCCTGCTAACCTTCTACTTCTCCGATCTTGAGTTCAATTCCATAGGTTGAACTCTTACGAACATATTGCCTTTTATTTCATAGAGTTGCGATAATTTTATACTAACAATGTCAATTGAAAAATTTTATCGACAGTTAAAATCCTTTCTTTATTTCTAATTTATTTATCGTATTATCTATTTCTGCTATTATTTTGTTTTCTATTACACTTATATGCTCTGTATTACCTGGATAAAAAGCTATTTCTTCCAAGTTTCTATTAAAGGCATAAATACCAGTAGAAGTTCCAACAATAATAAACTCGGTTTGATTATTATTCTTGTCTCTTATTTCCGCAAGGCAATGTATAATTCCGTCACATGAAATTTCTTTTATTATTTTCCCATCTGGGGAAATTACTCCAATATAACCAAGGGATTTTGCCACAACAAGTTCTGTTTCATGGGCGGTTTTTAAATTAACAAACAAAGCATCATTATAAACCGAACCATCAGAAAGTTTCCATGATTTAATGACATCAAAAGTCCCTGGCAGAATCTCGTTTTTCTGAATCGTGTTCATTCCGGCAAAAACAACGGGAGTTTTTCCATTATCGCTTTTACCCCATTTAAAAATATGGTTTGAAATACCATTCGGAGACCAAAACAGTTTCGAGATTTTATATGTCAGACCATCAATACAATATGTTCTCCCATAGATATCGGAACTAATCATATCATCATTAGTATCACCATTAATATCAATGACAGCGGCATTTTCAAACCACATTCCGGCAAGGGGCAATGGTTTTGTTATTTCATTGAGATTTTTATCAAAAATCTGAACGTGATAATAATAAGTCAATGCAATTTTTTTAGTATTGCCGTTTTTCAGAATATTCATGGTATATGGATGTTGAAACAGAGGTCCGGCAGTTTTGATTCTTTCGCCTTTATAGTTGAATTTATATAAATGCAGGTCATAACATGCGACGACAATCTCAGCCTTATTATCACCATCGATATCCTGCGCAATAAAATCAATTATTTCATAAGGAAGTTTGATGCTGAAAAGTTGTTTCCCTTCAATGTCCAGCGCGGTAATTTCTCTATTTGCGGTTTCCACTAACAAATCATTTTGACCATTGCCAGCCAAATCCACTTTCTTGACTTTCCTTATTTCCGAGGGGATTAATTTATTTTCATAAAATGTCAATTCGCTTATTTTATCCGGCAATCCCTCAAATTCAATGAAACGGGCTTTTGAGGGAGGAATATTTAATATATATCTATTGACTTGCCATACATCCATTTTGTATAGCTCCCTCATGTCCGGGAGAAATTCTGAGATTATCTCCATAAAGTCTTTCTCCCTCAAAGTTTCTTCTGTATTTCCAGTTCTATATTTAATTTTTATTGGTTCCCTGAATGTAGGTATTCCATTACTCTTACCTGTACTTGTTTGTATTTCCACCCTGCAAATCTCGGCCTCTCTTTTTAAATCTATAAGTAAAGGTTTTCCCTGCTGTAATACAGTTCCACTATCCCATCTTTTAACAACATTGTCCTCAAGGGCATCCAAACCACTTACCGGAACAGGAGAAACAGTGAATCCTCTTACTGTTTTAAATTCCATTCCAAAATTCCGTGAAAACTTTTCTATTCTGGAAAAGCCTAAAGGTGTCTTTCCGTTTAAGTTATTCTGTGGAATAAAATTGTTATTTATTCTCCGGAGAAAATTCTTACTAAAAATTTTATATACATTCTGCTTATTATTAAGTTTGATGTTAAGGTCTTCGGCATTAAAATAAGTACCATTATGAAAAACAGCTTTGTCATTGGAAATTATAAAAAAATCGGTATCCGTCTTTATAAAATTATTCTCACAAGGGCCTTTTCCTACCAATACTAATTCATCTGCTGATATGATAAGAAATATTTCATCCGTAATTTTTCTCAACGATGTCTTATCAGGCAAGTCAATATCCTTTACAGTTAAAAGGTTTGCCATTGAAAAATTTTCATTTTCCCCCAACTTTCTAGAGATGGTTTGCCTTATATACCAAAATTCCTGAGCATCCATTCTTCTTATTCCATGGTCCAGTGACTTGGTATAATTTTCAGCGCTGGTAACAGTCATACGCTTCCCTGTGATATCTGAGATGAAATTATTCTCATGGATTATTGTAGGGACTGGCGATTTCAAAGTGGATGCAAAATAATATTCACCACGTTTATTGGCTTTAAAATTATCAACAAGCAGAAGTTTTCCGGGTGCCACATAAACAGCCCATCTATTCCAGGTTCCTCCATTTATATTCGGGAGCGTTGCAGAAAAAATATTGACATTGTCAATACTGCAGCAAGTATTTAAATAAGGAATGATATTACCCTTAGTTCCATCAAAGCCATTTGAAACGGTAAAGCTATTCCTCCAATAACTGTCTGTCAATTGACAATTTGTTGCAAGCCACAATACACCTTCATCGCAATATCGCAGTAATACCATCGGGTCTATCGCAACCTGATATGAATTCCCTGTTGTATATCCTTGGAAAGAAACATATGCATCTTCCGGCTTGAAGCCGCTGCGCAATGTTACTTTATCAAAAAAATTTTCCTTTCTGAAACCCGGCATCACTTCACATTTTTCCACATATACAGGTCTGGGGTTTACATATAACGCATTATATTTTTTCAAGTCGGGGATTGTAGAAAAAATATAATTATCAGTGTCATATTCGTGAAAACCAAATGGCGCTCTTCCAAACCAACTTCCCCATCCCATCCCGGGCAAATTTTTATAAAGCCATTTCAATTCGCCATCTTTGAAATAAAAAGAAGCTAAATACAATGGAGAACCGTTCGCACATTTAATTTTTGTGGCACCTTCAGGATATGCATCCTCATAAATTCCAGCACCCACGCCATATCCCATATTATCGGAGACTGCTATCAACTTTTTAATACCTTCCCTTGCAATACCAGTTTTAAAACCCTTTGTCTCCCCGAATGAAAAAGCAAATTGAAAAATACTTGTCATATCGGTTTGTAATCCACCCTCATCTTCTGTACCTGAATATGTTTTTTCCGTTATGTATTTATAATGACTTAGGGTTCCATTATATTGTTTTTTTATAAAATCCCTGATCAGAGAATCTGTATTGGGAGACATATTTAAGTTCAGGAAAAAAGACATCATAAGATAAGCAAGTGTTCCTGACATTTGATGCCGGGAACCAATTTTTCCAGGACTTGTACGAAGCCAATACTCTTTTCTCATTTCATATAAAGATAAAAAAGCATTAGTGTCCATTTTTCTGACAGCGTCATCGTCAATAATATTTGTTGTCGTAGCAATCTGAAACATTCTGTAGTAGCCTTCAAGAGAATAGTCACCGGTTTTAAAAACAGGAGAAAGATTTTTTGTATAATTTTTTGCATTTATTTTTAATGCCTCGGCCAAAACAGGGTCTTCTGTAATCAAATATGCCATTGGGATTTCATAAATTTGTTGCATATCGAATGTAATGTTGTTATCTTGTACTGCTTTTTTTATAAAAGATTTTGCTTGCGCAATTACATTGTTTATTTGTTTTTTGACTTTGTCATTAAGGATAGGTTTCAAATTCATCAGGAAAGAACACGTACAATTCTTCTCTTTTATTTTCATGGATGTAGATTTCAAAAACGCCTCTATGCCTGATTTCAGGCCGTTATAATCAGAAGCTCCAATTAAGATTACATTTTTAAAGGTACCCCACGGATTGCGTATAGTTCTCAGCGTATATCCCCCTGCACCGGGATAGGCGGCATCTGCAAGACATAGAAATCTGGCATATAAAGGTATTATAGCTTCATTGTTATTTATATTTCCCAGGATAATGAGATTTGTATTTTTGAATTCATCTTTAAGACCTTCGCAACGCCCTTTTGTTGCATCTATATCTGTCATAATTGGCAGACGCTCCGAATTGGAAGCAGTTGCTATTTTTATTGATAAATCTTTTGCCAACAGTTGAATGTCATCAGATGCCGGTGTTATTATTGTCGCACAGACTTTGCCGTCCCTTATCAACTCTGTTTCATAAGATCCAGGTCTGATACCGAAAAAACAATCTTTGCCGTTAAATTTTATCCAACCATTCGTATCGGGTTGCCGGATATCGTTCTGGGTATATGCTGAATTATTGTTATTTTTAATTTCACAAAAAACGGAAACGACAAATAAAAAAGTAATTGTCAGCATTATTCTTTTTAACATGAACATACCTTTCCATTAATAGCTTTATTTTATTTTCAATTCAGATACACCATTTTCCAGAGTGCAAACTAAAATTATTTTCCCATTGTCCAAGATTTTCATTTTATAGTTCTCGAGCGGTATTTCTTTTATTCTTTTAAAATCCTGATTAAAAACAATTATTGCTCTGCCCGTATTAACCAAAAGACATTCTTTATTGCCGATTAAAGCGGTATCCATATTAATAACTGCAGGCCATACGGAAAATTTCCCGAGAAATTCTCCTGCCAATGAAAATCTGGAAATCATGCCGGTAGCATGGGATATAATAATTTCATTTTGCCAGATGTTTAAATTTGTAGCAGTTGCTTCGAATTTATGTTCCCATATTTTTCTGTCAGATCTTTTCTCAAGTAATAAGGCATCTTCATCAGGGGCTGCTTTAAAACCTTCATGCAAAAGCTCATTTCTAATATAAGCATCATACATGCCTAGTCCATTTAAAGTGGCTACAATAAGCAGAGGCTTGTCTGTTTTTTCATCCTTAATGAGTTTCCAATCCACAAGATGCCCGCGCAAATTTGCGAAGTAATCGACTTTTCCTGTCTTCCCATCATACAGATTAACATGTCCCCACAATGCACGGCCTATTGCGTCGCTGACCCCATCATTATTGAGATCAATGCTACCTCCCATAATATCATAAATCCACATCCCTGGCAGTATTTTCTGTTCTGACGCCAGCAGTTTGCCATTATTGTCTATTACGTTCATGTGATAGTAGCTGGAAAAGATAAAGCCTGGCGGGACATCTTTGCCGCCTTTGAAAGTAGCCACGCTGTATGGAAGACCAAGCGCTATAGGAGAAGTAGGACAACTGAATATTATCTCCCCATTTTCAGGGTTAAGCTTTTTGACGGACATATCCATACACGCCAAGCCGATTTCTTCCATTTCATTGTTGTCTATAGTTCCAACCGTCCAGTCTAGTATGTCGGATGGGATCAGAGTCTTCCATCTGCATTTGCCCGTATCTGCGGAAAGACAAACAATTTCGTTTGTATCCGTTAAAATCAGGATGCTTTTCGATTTTTTGTTGGAACCGAGAAGTTTGATGTCTTTTACTCTGGTTTTCTCCTCTTTTCCATAAAACGAAATCTGATAAAGGGCGGAGGCGGGTATTTTAATTCTGAATTTTTTCCCGGTCACATCAAGAAGAATTTTACTTCCATTATAAATGTAAGGAGCTCCCTTGTAGGCTTCATCCAATTCATAGAAAAATTCGGAATGAAAATTTATCTCATGCGGGATATTTCCGTCCTCATTGCTCAGCTTTACCGGAAGGGATTTCCGTGGAACAATCCGGCTGACATTCCCTTTGCCACTGTCGTGTGAGTAAAGAAGAGTTATCTCCCTCAAATTTTCTTCTTTATCAAAATCCACAGAAATTTCAATTGGATTTGCGTTTTTGGCCTTGGCGCATTCTCCTCTCTTTAATTCACCATCAACTGCCCAATCCAAATTATTTGTATTGGGAGAATTATAAATAAAATTATTAAGTTTTCTGGGAAGCATGGTAAAGCTATCATAGCTCCAAATAATTTCTTTTTTAAAGTTTTGAGAACTTGGTGCAATTTTATTTTCCGCACTGATTGAATTCCATATTTCATTGAGAATATTATTAAAATTGATTGGTATTTGTTGGTTGGTAATCTTATTACCTTCAATATTAAGCGAAACATTTTTACCTATCCCCCGGAATGACGACATATCCAGTAAAAAAGCATCAGCGCTGATGCTGAGTTTCTTTTCATCTAAACAGGAGAAACCGGCAATTATTATTTCTCCTGTTTTATTGTTCTTGATGAGACTTATATGGGGTTTCCATGAGCGGATGCTAAAGTCTGAGGGGGTTGCTTTACTGCTTGGATAAATTAAATTGTGCAATATCATGGAAGCATTATTTTTCAGATTATCCCTAATATACTGTCTGATAAATCCTGGTTTTACCGCACCTTCCCGTTCCAAGGCTCTTCCTGTTTTCATATCGAAATTATGAGGATAGTTTTCGGGAGAAGAAATAAACAAATATTTATCATTACAACGAATTTCTGCAACAGTTGCGCTTTTTCTTGTTACATAAAAAGGTGTACGCCAAGTCGCAATTGCTCTATAATCGGCATCTTTCAATGCCTTTATGTCATCCTCTATAAGAAGAATAGAATTATCAACAATAATATACGACCTTTTCCAGTCAGAGCCCATATATTTCTTCGCCAATGTCGAACAGAAGAAAGTATCATTGATTTTTCCATTGTAAATCAGTTCCATATCGTTTGCCACACCAGTCATCGCATTATTTGTATCGATAAGCATAGCATTCCTGTTAAATACCGTTTCGCGATTGGTATTTTGGATTAGCCATGGAACACCCAGCCAACTGAGACGCGCTATCATATTAGGGAACACCTGGCGTTCTTTTCCGGAATCGCCTTTATTAATATTTCTTGTCCCTGACCCTGTAATAAACAGGTAAAGATATTCCAAACCATAATTTTTCCTGAATGAGAGAAACAAAGGAGTCTCTGGTGTTCCGAAAATAGGATTAAAGCCAAGATAGGATGTCGCAAAACTTATTTTATCAGGGATAAAAGAGTAGGAATGATTATCCATGCAGAGGTTCCACCACGTCTGGGTAGAAAAGCCGGGCAGGTGTTTTCTGAGCCATGCCAATTCCCAGTCTTTGTAATAAAAGGCAGCAAGACATATAACCGGTCCCACTGGATAAGAGCTGAATAGTGTCCCCGGATATACATCCTCATATCCGGCTATTCCAACCCGGCCACCAGTATTGTCAACCGCTGAAACAGCCAGAGAGGCGATTTTTTGAGCTCCCCCGTTTCTGAATATCTCAAGATCTCCTGATTGAAATGCATATAACATAAAAATTGTATAATTAATAAAAACACCAGTAGATAAAATAGATTGTTCATAATTACGACAACATGAACTGAACCACACCTCACATTCGCGGCATTTTTCTTCCAAAAATCTACCGACTTCGCTTTTTCGCTGCTCTTCGGTCAAACCATTTAGCAGCATTTTAGCAACATGCCAATATCCCCATGTTCCATATACATGATGCCTGTTGTCATAAAACACGGGTGTGTTTTCCTTTCTTCTCCACCACGCATTTTCCCAGTTTATCAGATAATTTAGAAATATCTGGTCAATTTTCTGTACCAACTTAGGTGAAAGTTGGCCAGAACGGGCAAAAGTATCCCAGCCGCGGACAGGCAGTTCCATTCCATAATGATTATCGTGTATACCGTCGTTCCAAGTATTTGATGGCATTCTTTCAGCGATTTTCGTAATTAGATCAAGAAATTTTTTATCCCCGTTCTCTAAATATAATTCTGAAAGGGTATAAAATTTTTCCCATGTGAATTTATCTTCCTTAGATTTAGAGAAAACCGATGATTTTTTTGTTCTTTCCCTCAATGCCTCATTTTTGTAGTCAAAAAGCTGAAGGGACGATAATGCCGTATTCTTTTCAATAGAAGTAAGTTTATCAATTAAAACATCAATAGCTTTTTCTGTTCCGTCATTATCACTGCCGGCCGCAATGAGCACATGATTTTCCGGACAATTCCAATTAGGTATAAATTGAATGAGAACACCATCTTTTCCTGGCGTAAATGCGTCAGCGTTTGTATAAAAACCGGCATATAAGGGAAAAATGGCCTCGTTTTGCTGGAGATTTCCTAGAATAATCAAAGGACGCTTGCTGAAATTCTCTTTCAGTCCCATGCATCGCCCTTTTACGACATCCTTGTCGTTTATTGTTTCAATATCCAGAATGCCTTTCTTTTTCAGGACGTCTTCGAGTACTTTTGCTTTTTTAATGAATATTTCCGGAGAAATAATTACCGGGGATTTGAAATCTTTCTCAAGGGTAATATCTGAAGAGTAATTTCGTAATGGATATATTAATTTTTCTTTCATTTGCATGCTTTTTTCTGATATTTCATTAGCTGTTACAAATATATTTAAAAATATAAATGAGAGTGAAAAAACAATTGATTTACATGACTCTTTTTTATCTGTCATATCATCTCCTTGTCAATTTTTATAGTTTACCATGCCGGTTTTTCATATTCTATTGAAAAAAAGTAAGGCCAAGGGCTTCCATATGGGCCTGTTTGTTCCCAAAAAGTACTGTTTATCCCTTTTACATGTCCATCTGCAAACAAAACATTGCTTTGAGACTTATGAACATCAGTATACAGGTTCCATCTAAAGTTAACCGATGGTACTGAGGCTGAAGGAGATACCCTGTAACTGTGACCGCTATTATCTATTTCAAGCCAGTAAGGAATGGTTGAAGGGCTCCTGATTTCCAATATTCTGCAAAAAGCTGGAGGAGGGGTGGTACCAATCACACCGCCGGCGCACATTCTATAAGTGCTCCAAGTTGCCACTGGAGGACCGTAATCTGTAAAACTGGAATATTTATTGGTTGGACAATTAAGTAATTTATTTCCATGTGTCGTACTTGGATAAGCGCTCATTGTTGTAGGCATGTAATCTGAAAGGGAATGATACCATGTAGGAGATGGAGTCCCCCCTGTGTTACAGCCACCAGGCATCCATCCGTTAAAGTCGCCTATGTACATATTGCAATTATTTCCAACTTGCCTCAGATTTGAGGCACAAACGATTTGTCTGCCCCTCTCTTTTGCCCTGCTGAGTCCGGGAAGCAGAAGAGCTGCAAGTATAACTATTATAGAAATAGTTATAAGAAGTTCGATAAGCGTAAAAAACATTAGCGCTGTAAATCTTCTTACAAAATGTTGTGTATATTTCTTCAAGAATTATCTCCTGCTATTTGCATTTAATTTAATGGAACGTGCAAAATAATCATCAATGAGTTCAAGATCAAATTCTTCAGCAACCTCCATGGCTGTACGTTTATTTGTCATACTGTAAATTAATGCAGACCCGATATTGGGGGGAATGTCAACGATAACTTCTTCTCTGTATTTTTTACGTATATCAGAAAATTTATATCTATTATAATCAAGATGCACCATTACTCTGTCAAGGTTTACGCGGGCCATGGCAACTGGAGTATAACAATCAGTTACAGCCAATTCTCTACCAAAAGGATCTATAATCCCTCCTCCTAGAAATGGAAGCGCTGAAACAAAAAACGCTCTGCACTCATATGCCCATAGTGCCTGGACAAATCCTCCATGATAGTTACTGGCAAAGACCATGATATCTGGTTTTAATCTGCAATATTGCTTGCGTAATTCTTCAAAATTAAGATCAAAACATATTCCTCCACCGAGACATCCTATTGATGTGTCAAGTACCACTGCGTTCTTCCCGGGCGTCAGTCCACCTTCAATTTCCCATATCGTGAGATTTACCTTATGATAGGCGCCAATTGGAAATCCTTCAGAATTTATGAATATTATTGAATTGTATATTTTCCCGTCTTCAACAAGTTTGACTGAGCCAGCAACATAACATTTTTCCTTTTCGGCAAAATTCATATATGTTCTGATAAAAGGCCCCGGATCTTTAATTGTCTCAGCGTCTTCCAGTCTCTGCCCTTTTGATTCCACGCTTTCTGATAAAACAACAAGATCCAAGCCGTAACCTTCCAATTTTTCTAATGTATCCTTTGTATTTTGCAGAACAGCTTTCTTCATATTCCTGATACTTTTAGTCTCAGGTAAATCAAAAAGAACTGATGCTATATTCACATAATTTGCCATATGCTAATCTCCTAAATAAAAAATTTTCTGTTCATTTGCGAAGTGTCCAGGCAAGCGTTTATGCAAATAGCAACATTTAGTCCATCTTCAACACCACAAGGAGATACACAGCCATCCTGCAGATAACCGTGAAAAGCGAGAAATTCTTCAATGAATCCTTTTTCCTGCCCTCGGAAACTCATATTTTCTTCTGCAATATCATAGAATTTTAAAGTTTTAAAATCATCAAGTACTATTACGCCGAAATTTGTGAATACCTCCAGCTTTTCCTGGGGATAACCTTGAGCGCCCATTTCTCCAGAGAGTATATTTACAATACTCCCATCATTAAAATTCATCATTATTGACACTGTATCGTGAGTTTTTATATTTTTATGATGTAATTTACCAATTGAGGCATTTATCGACTGTGGCATTTTTCCCATGATATATAATACAAGGTCAATCATATGACAGCCGGAACTTATGAGCTTCCCGCCTCCATATACAGGATCAAACGGCCATGTATCTGTCCATGCCTTGTTTATCCATCTGTAATTTATAATATATGGCGACTCTATTTTATGCAATGCCTGTTTTAGTTTAACAATGAGCGGGGAAAAACGCCGGTTGAAACCTATCATCAACTTCCCCTTCTCATTATTTACTACCTGAGAAATCTGCTCTGCATCACTTCTTGTCATGGACATCGGTTTCTCTGTGAATACAGCTTTGCCAGCTTTAATTGCCGCTATTATTTGCTCTTTATGTTGATGGTGCCTGGTTGCTATAAATACTGCATGAATATCATTATCATTTAGAATCTTCTGGTAATCTGTTGTTGCATATTCCAATGAAAACTTTTGAGTCACGTAATCAATACGTTCCGGACTATGAACAAGCCCGGCTTTTATCCTGTAGCCCCCCGTCTTGTTCATGAAAGGAATTATTATGTTATTAGTAAAATCCCCAAATCCTATTATAGCTGAATTGATCCTATGCATTCTCTTGCCTTTCATATAAAGATAAATTCCGGTTCAATAAGCTCTTTTTTTACCTCAATTTTATTTTCATTAATCTGACGTATAAGCATTTCTACGCTCTTTTTACCCATTTCATAAGCGGGATTACGTATTACCGGGCGTGGAAACCCCGAAGGATCTTCCGCGTATCCAATAAGGAGCATATCCTTCCCTGGATGCAGACCATGCTTTTTTAGACTTCTTAATGCTCCGCAAGTAAGTTCATTTCCATGGACTATAACTGCGCTAGGAGTTCTTTTTTCTTCCAAAAGTTCGTCCATCAGCTTTTCTCCGGCTGCCGGAGTATATAAACCACATTTTAAGAAGCATGATTTAAAATTTTTTCTTTCCATGCAACTTGCATGAATATTCCTGATTTTTTCTTCTGCCATCAAAACATTATTGTTGGGAATGTCTAAATGTCCGGCCATTAGCGCAATATCCTGATGTCCTTGATTTGTCAAATAGTTCATAATCTTGTCAAGGGAACCCTCAATATCAGCTATGATATTTGGGACTTTAATATTTTTATATTCAAAGCCTGATATAACGAAAGGTACAGATTTCTGCGCCAATTCGATTATTTCATTTTCATCAAGCCAACTAAGTATCAGAAGACCATTGATCTCTCCTGAATAAATAAGATTTCTCAAAAGAGAATGTCTTTCTCCCTTTATCTGGTGACTTTGAATAGGATGTATCTGGACATTGTGGTACTGGGGGGCAAGCGCAGAATTAATTCCTTTGAATATTTCCCTGTAATAAGCACTAGTAGAATCCATAATATCGAATATCAGTATTGCTATATTCATCTTTTCAATCAAAGTGCTATTTACAAATGTTCCGACTCTTTTGCGTCTATAAATGATTCCTTCCTCTTCAAGTTCAAAAAGCGCTTTGCGTACTGTTCTGATGCCAAGTCTATATTGTTTTGCTAATTGCTCTTCAGGAAAAATCTTATCGCCTTTTTTAAGTATTCTCTTCCTTATCTGAGAGCAAATCTCTCTTTTGATAGAGTCCCCATTGAATTGAACTTTCAGAGAAACAGCCATTTTAAAGTTCTCCAAACAAATTTACATATCTGCTACATTATACATACTCTCTACTTACATTCTACTAACTGTAATTATATATTAAAAACTCTTATTTGTCAATAGATGAAATCCTTGATATAAACTTTTTTTTAAAAATGAAAATTGAAAAAGTAAACGCACCCCCCTCCAACCATTCAAATGCATTTAGTCTGACAAAAAGGGTGGGGTGCAATAAGTTTGACAAAGACAGGGAGG
>LBWG01000023.1 GCA_000993535.1 Candidatus Uhrbacteria bacterium GW2011_GWF2_39_13
TGTATATATGCTCATCTTCGTTTTGCATCATAGCAAAATATACTTGCCATTTTTTTACGATGCAAGCATCGGGGAATTAAACCCTCCTCTGATTAAAAAAAAGAGGAAGGGAACACAGACTGGATGAATAACCTTAATTACTCGTTAAATTTTGATATTGTTTGTATCGGACATAATTACCTTGGAAAAGAATGGGACTATAAAAATTATTGTCAAAACTTCATAAAAATATATTTTATAAAAAAGGGCAAAGGAGTCATTCGCTTTTATGATAAAGAAATTATATTAGAGCCGAACAGGTTGTATATTGTGCCTCCCCTAAAGGCGGCTGATTACTTTGTTTGCAAGCCACCTTTGGTACAGTACTGGGCACATTTTTACGCTAAATTCGAAAATAATATCAGTTTGTTTTCTCTAATGGATTTTAATGATTTCGTAGAACCGGAAAACTCGCAAGTCATTTTCTACTTATTTGAACGTTTGTACAATATCTACATGAAATCATCGCAATTCCTATTTTTTGAAGCGGAAGCTATTCTAAGATATTTTCTGGCAATCCTCCGAAAAAAACCTGCAAAGAATGCTGAAAAAATAATGAGACAGATAAGCAGATTTGGGCCGGTTTTAAGTTACTTGGAGGAAAATATTTCTGAAAAAACAACAATAAAAAAACTGGCGTATCTAGTCCACCTTCATCCTACATATTTTGCAAACTCATTTGCAAAAGTGTTCGGCATGTCCCCCCTTGAATTTATGATTTCCCAAAAGCTTGAAAAGACCCAGAAAATGCTTTTTTTTACGGAAAAGCCAATTAAAGAAATAGCGGCAGAAATTGGCTTCAAAGATGAATTTTATTTTTCTCGTATATTCAAGAAGTATATAGGAATAAGTCCGACTCAATACCGACAGCATAAAAAAATATAGAACTCGACCTATCCCAATATAGGATTTATGGTTTTGACGGGCAATTGACAGAGAATTCGAGCTAAAAAAATTTGCTTTGAGAGTTGGTCTTGAGCCAAAATTCTGATATTTTCGCTTTAGGAATTATAACAGGGCTTTAAAATCCGCCTTGATATGTGTTCACTGACAATAAGAGTTCAACCGAAAATGATCCGGGGATGAAAAAATAAAGACTTTCCTGACGGTTATGCAGCTTCTCGGTAATAATATTTCAGCAAGCCACCGAGACGTTCTTTGCGTTTGATTTTGCCTTCAAAAGAGCCAACTGAAACATCAGGGAAAGGAATTGTATTCTCCAAGCCTTGATGGTTCCGTTCATGAAGGTAAAATTCGGTGTAAGAAAAAACTGCTTCCGTAGCGAATTCTCTCCGATGAAAATGATTCGTATGTAAAACTTGGGCACTTTTTGATTTTTCGGAGCTGAACCTTGAAAATTTGAAGCTCAGTTTGAAGGTATTCGTTCTCACGGAGTAGCTGTTCATTTATATCTGTCGAACTGATCTGCAGGAGCATATATAGCACGGCTTTCCTGAAAAGTTTTTTCATTACACTATCTTAGTTGTCATGGATAAAAAGCATAAATATAAAACGGAAAAATCTTATGGCAAGGTATTGGTTTTGAGGCGAACCATAATAAAATGGAGAGAAGTTTCTTGAAAGCGGATGTACACGCATCTTTCAAAAACAAACCTAAGTCCACTTTTTCCCAAAATCATAAAATGACGAACAGCTGAAAGTTTGACGGATGACTTGAGTTCAAATCAATCCGTCAAATTGCAAAATTTAGTTTCTGGACATTACGGCTCTAATTTAAAGATTTTCTTTTTCAGCGCTGACAAGCCAGACTCTTTTCCAAATACCACCAACACCCCCTGACTCAACTCGAATCATTATCATCTGCTTTTTATCCTTTGAAAAGTTTTCATCAATACGTATGGTAAACGATGATCTCCAATCATCAGGATGCGTAAAAATATGCTTACCCACTTCCTTTCCATTGACGTAAACCCAGCACGATTTATCAACTGCGCCAAAGCAAAGATAAACATATTTATCTTTCCAGTTCACGGGTATTTCAAGCTGTTGACTGTACCATCCTATACCTTTATATTTTTTTAACTTTTCTCGGAGAACAACCGAAGGATATTTATAGTAGCTGGGTGATGATGACCAGGAACTATTTGTAGGAAGAAGTTCCCATTCTTTTTGTATTTTGTCCCTGCATTCTTTCTGCCACTCTTCATTTAATCCGACATTTTGCTGATCCATCTTGAAATACCAGAACAGTGGGGTTTGAATCCATGGCTGTGAGAATTTCCCCAACTGCGCTACCATATAGATTCCGGTAATATCTCCAGCCTGTTCTTCATTCTCAATCAAACTGAGCCACGATAATTTCAGATTATCTTGATGTTTTAATCTGAAAGAAAACAGTTCCTTGGAGTATTTGAATCTTTCAGTTCCTTGGGTTGTTATGGCCTTGAAAACCAAGCGAGAATGCTCATTGGAGAGTATCAGCCGATCAAGGCGTTTCTTTTCGATTTCTGTCAACTTGTTTTCTGCGGCTTTTTTCAGGATAGCATCGGTCTTATCAAAATCTGTTTCTTTGTAATATTTTGATAAGTTCCACATCAAGCCACGAACAAAATTGTGAAATTTTCCTTTTTCATCAATATCATTGACATCCGGTGCCAATCGGTTTTCCCAGACTTCATTTCTCCAATACTGATAATATTTTTTCACGTCACTGGAAGATGCTCCGAAGGCTGAATAATATTCATCCTCCCATTTCTCAAACGGCTTAGAGGGGTCGGATATCGCCTTTGCCAATATATAGTCGCTGATTCCCGACAAAGTCCAAGAATGCTTGAGAGAGTCATAGTCGACCCCTACACAGCCATGTTTGACCGCTAATTGAAAGGCATCGAACATTCGCTTTTCAATACCGAGCGGTACACCAATGTTACAGACATAGTGAAGGGTATTGGGACGCAAAAATATCTTTTTTGCTCCCATCTTTTCCCAGCCCCCATACAATTCTTCTAACTTTTCCAAATCTATAGTAGTAGGAACTATTCCGATAATAACATTTGGTTCCAGATGTTCTCTTCTTGGTGGGTATTCAGTTTCATTGTATGCATAGGTTGTAACGTAGGCTTCTGGGTCATGCTTTTTTGCCTCCCGTGCCACCCCGTTTGCAAGGTAGATATATCGATCGCTCAAATGCACCTGATAAATATCCAAATTATCATTGTGTCCATCCAATTTTCTGCATTCCGTACAACGACAATACCCCTTTTTGTCATTTTCACACACATTGATGTAATGCGAATGTTTTTTCAACTCAAGCCAATTTTGAATGATCTGATCTTTGACACTTGGATTACTCGGGCAGAGTTTTATTATTGTAAAGCCTTTTAAATTTTTCCAAAGAGGATTTTCAGGTGAGGACTCCTTGGAACTTTCAATCTCAGGTTCTCTTTTGCCATATTTATTCAATGCAAAATACTCGGGGTGAGACTTGCCGTATTTTTTCCACCAATCTGTAAATGCGTGCCCATATGCGATGTTCATGTTATTACCCATTCGCATTCTATTTAGCCATTCTCTGGTATCGTATACATCCTTGTTGTGCTCTTTCATGGATTTTTCAAGGACTTTTAACTCGAGATTTTTAGCTTTTACCGGACTGTCCAGTCTGGAGCCGCCACGAATAATCCGCATCCCAAGCTTTGGAACCCATCCGAAGTTACCCTCTTTTAAAACTAATGGCGACTGTATTTTGTAAACAGTTCCATCGTCACCGGGTTCAATCCAGTGTACTCCCAATTCGTCCTCTAGAAAACCATAAACAGCAAAACTATTTCCTTTTCTTGATCTGGAGTCATCTCCATACAAATACACCGCCGTCGAAGTAACAACCCAGCGGGCTTCTTCAGCCTCAAGTTCTTTTGAGTTTCCCTGCTCCATGATTCCAATGCAAAAAGAATACTTCCCATCCACAGGAGCCGTTCCGCTCAGCAGAGGAATGTCTGCACCCGTCACCAGTTCCAGATGTTTACGCAACTCTTCTGCTGCGGATTTTTTTGTATCATCTGCCTTTTCCGGCAGGACGATCACACACTTTGACGGATCAACTTTGATTTCCGCCGCAGGCACGAACATCACGATGACAAAAAAAACTATTCCTGTAAACAAAATTTTATTTTTTAAATTTAGTTTTAAAAACCTGAGTTTCTCAAAAAAAATTCTGCCCTTTTTCATAACTACTTTTTTTGATCTGGAATTTTCCCTTCTCATTGTATCTTTGTCTCCTTTTTTGTGAAAACTTTTATATTTGAGCAGGTTGCATCCTCTTGGCATGTACTTGCTCTTTCGTCTTACAGTATGTCAGAACATTATTGCCTTGTATTATTCTAACTCAGCCCCTCTCTGAATCGTGTGTCCCAATGCATTTACACAATGGTATGGGTGACTTTCTTGGCGATATTCATATTTGCAATTTTCAAACAAACTCTCAAGCAACGGTTCAATTGTTCGTTTGACAGCTAACTCGACTATCTTGTCCCTAAACGTATTTATATCCAGTGGTCTGTCTTTGGAAAAGTTCATACCTCATACGCTATGTTTTTTCAGTCATAGTGTAAGGTTAAACATGGGATCATAAGCATTAGGGTTATATTTTAACCATTTCACATGTCCATCAGTATACAGAAAATTTCCGCCTGTATTATGCCAAACAAAAGAAGGCGGAAACCCAGTCCCCATATAATAGTAAACGCCGGTACTCGGACGAGTTTTGCCATCAGCCATAATAACTTTTGTGCTAGGATTATTTATTTTTCCTACATGAAGAGGGTAAATTCCATACATTGTAGGACTCTGTAAAAAACCCGGAGCTATCGAATAGCCATAATTGGTACAATAAGAATAAAGAGCTGGTTCGCAATGCGTGTAAGGATTGGATGGGCAGATTAGAACTGAATAAGGCTTACCTAGGAGATCTTTAGAAAGAGTTGGCGTAGCAGAAGGCCAACCCGAAGCTCCATTTAAAAGATATGGAGCAAATTTATCTCGCCAGAGGCCACCGATATTGGTCGGGAGAACTATACCATTTGAGTCCTGAATGTATTCCATCCATGCCAGTCCAGTATGTTTCAGATTGTTTATGCATTGAATTTGTTTTGCAGTCCTTTTCGCAGCTTGGAAAGCAGGCAGGAGCATCGCCGCAAGTATCACTATTATCGATATAACGACGAGGAGCTCAATCATAGTGAATGCCCTGCAGCGCAACGACTTGCGCAACGACGGGCTTGTTTCACCGGCAAAGTTATACGCACGATTTCCCCCTGCGCAGTTCTTCTCCTGCCTTTTCTTGTAAGCCATTCGTTTACATTCAGATGAATAGTTGCCCACTAAAATTCTCCTGTTTATAAATATTGATGATTTCATTTCCCAAATTAAATTTCCCAACATTCTCCAAGGACTTTTTATTCTGCAAAAAAGTCAGAATCTGCGATAGTTAAAGGATACTGAGAGAAGAACGCTTTGAGTTTTTTCATTGTTCTTGAAGCAGTGTTCTTTTCTGGAGTCGAGATAAAAACAATCTCCCATTTTTAATTCAAAGGTTTCATTTTCATATAACAAAGTCACTTGGCCGCTGAGTATATAAACAAATTCTTCTCCGTCATGAGAAAACTCTCTTTCTCCGCCTGGTTCAAATGTCACCAGTATGGGAGTCATGTACCGGCCTTTGTACGAATGAAGCAGTGATGTGAAAGAGCAACTGTCACATGATTGGAATACGTTACTTTCCATTCTTTCTTCTTTTTTCATGACATCAATATCCGGATGGATATTCACATTAGAATTTTTTTCTATCAGGGATGTCACATCTATGTCAAAAGCTTTTGCAATCAACTCAAGTGTCGAGAACGGCGGCAGGGAACTGGCCCTTTCCACTTTTGAAAGATATCCTTTGGTTAAACCTGTGACTTGGGCCAGGTAATCAAGAGTCATGCCCTTTTGTTTACGGATTTTTTTAATAATATTATTTGCGCTGTCCATATAAATGTCTTGTTTTAAAAGTTTCCTGTTTTGATATAATCATATATCATAAAAGGAAACAAGTCAATAGCTCTTTTAAAATTATTTTACATATTTCGAGTTAAATCTATTGACAAGGATAAATGAAGATGCTATAATTAAGTATCCTTAAATGAAACTTTGTAATTAAAGGAATATCTCATATGGCCCCTAAAATAATAGTTGCCGGAATCAGTCAGGAAACTTGCAGTTTCAATACCGTGAAAACCACTTTGCAGGATTTTAAAGACACTTATTTCAGGCAAGGCCATGAAGTTGTAGATATCCCCTCTACAGATGGTGTGATTGGCGGTTTCTGTTCAATGATGAGAGCAAAGAACTATTCGCTGGAAGGTGTGATTTCAACAAAGTCTATGTCAGGAGGAAAACTGACAACTGAAACATTTACCGAATTGAAAAAAATACTGCTGACAGGAATAAAAAATACTAAAAACATTGATGCAGTATTTTTAGCATTGCACGGCGCAATGGAAGCTGAAGACGAATTTGATACCGAGGGAAATATTATTTCAGAAGTTCGCAAACTGGTTGGTAAAAACTGTTTCATAGGAGTAACGCTTGATCATCATGCGAATGTCACAAAAAAAATGGCCGATGCTGCCAACGTTATGGTGGGATATGAGACACAACCTCATCTATTGTCTGAATCGGGAATAAAAACAGCTGAAGTCATGCTGGATATCTGGGAAAATAAGCGGACGCCGCATGTGGCATTAATCAAAGTGCCGATGCTGGCCCCTCAGGACAATTTTCTTACATCCGGGGGACCTATGAAGGAATGGTTTGATCTTGCGCGTGAAATGGAAAAAGACCCTGAAATTATAGTTGCTTCGACATTTCCGACACAGCCGTGGCTGGATGTGCCGGATAACGGCTGGAGTTGTCTGGTTTATGCAGACTCCAAAGAAAAAGCTAAAACATCTGCCGAGAAACTGGCCCGGAAAGCATGGGATTTGAGAGCGAAATTCTGGCGTTCGGAAAGATTATCCATTGCTGAAACAATTAAGATTGCCAACGAAGAACCTAATGGCGTGGTTGTAATTTCAGATACCGGAGACGCAATATTTGGCGGCGCACCGGGCGACAATATGTCGCTTATTGCCGAAATGATAAAGTGCAACTTGCATGGCCAGGTACTAATCCCTGTTGTTGATCAGAAAGCATTAAATCAAGCACTCAAAGCAGGCATAGGGAAAGAAACGACTTTGCAAATTGGAGGCAAAATGAGCGCCGGATTTTCGCCTGAGTTGAATATAAAGGGGATAGTCAAAGCAACGACTCAGGCAGGATGCCTTGCTTTTGCGGGACGCACTGCTTATGTCGGCAGAACAGTTTTATTTGAACAAGGTAATTTAAAAATAGTTATAATGGAGAAACGGGATTATGCAATCAATCATCCTTCTTTATATGAGAAACTGGGAATTGATGTAAGCAAAGCTCAGATGGTGGTACTTAAGACTGGCAGTAATTTTCAATATTTCAAAAAGTATCAGAGCCGCTTGCTTCGCGCCGATTCGCCGGGAGCAACGCAGTCGGATTTAACCGCATTTAAATGGAAAAACATGACTCATCCTATTTACCCGTTTGATGATATTAAAGACTGGAGAATATAATATGAGCAAGTTACTGGAAGGGGAAAAAGCAATTGTCACTGGAGCGTCAAGCGGCATCGGCAAAGGGATTGCCCGGGTCTTTGCACGTGAAGGTGCGGATGTGGTGTTTACTTACCGCAGCAATAAATCCGGCGCGGACACGGCATTAAAGGAACTCCAATCTTACGGTGGAAAAGTTTTAGCTCTCAAAACGGATATCGTAAAGACAGAGGATATTGACGCAATGTTAAAAAGCGCAATTGCTTTTCTCGGCGGCCTGGACATTATGGTTAATAACGCCGGCATTACCAGCAAATATAACTTTCTGGATATTTCCGAAGCGGAATACGATGAATTATTTAATATTAACTGCAGGGGAACATTTTTTTGCGCCCAGAGAGCGGCCCGTTACATGAAGGTGCACAACGGCGGCAGTATAGTCAATATTTCTTCATTGTCCAGCCGTGCCTCGAGCGAAGGTTTCAGTACCTATGCCGCGACCAAGGCGGCAATCAATAAGTTCACCGAAACGGCGGCGATAGAACTTGCCCCTGATCATATCAGGGTCAATGCCGTAGCCGCAGGGTGGGTGCCGGTCGAAAGTGAAGGAGCAAAGACAGAGGAATACATAAAAAAAGCTCTTTATCATCTGCCGATAGGACGCTTAGGTTTGGCGGATGATATTGGCGAAATGTGTGCATTTCTGGCATCGGATCGTGCGGGATTCATTACCGGTCAGACATTTTTCGTCGATGGCGGGCAGACTTGTTTGTTGTCCATACCGTCAAAAAGCAGAGAAGAAAGATTTTCAAAATAAATTTCAGGAGAAGGTAAATGTCAAAAGCACAGGAGTTGTTCGTCCGCGCTAAGAAAGTAATGCCGGGAGGAGTATGTTCATCGACCCGTTTAAACAGCGAATCGGGAAGGCCGTTTTATATTTCACATGGGTTGAATTCCAAGGTGTATAACTACGAAGGGTTCGAATATGTCGATATGAACTGCGCACATGGCGCGGCTTTGCTGGGACACAAGCATCCGGCAATTGTAGAGGCGATGGCAAAAGCCGCCGAACTGGGTTATATCTGTTCGGCTGAAACTGAATACCAGATCGAATTGGCGGAGAAGCTCTGCAAAATCATACCCTGCATGGACAAGGTGCGCTTCTGCACTTCAGGATCTGAAGCTACCATGCATCTGCTCCGCGCCTGCCGCGGGTTTACCGGACGCGATAAAATCCTGCGGCTGGAAGGGCATTTCCACGGATATCACGAAATGATTTACATCGGAGGTCAGCCGCCGATGGACAAGCTGGCTGAAAACCGTAAAAAACCATATATTGAATCAGCAGGTATTCCTGAAATCTTCCGCGACCTGATTGTTACCGCTCCATTCAATGATCTTGATGTGTTGAATGAAGTAATCGAAGCAAATAAAAATGAAATAGCCGTATTGATGCTGGAACCGGTAAATTATAATTCAGGAGGGATAAAGCCTGATAAAGGTTATCTTGAAGCTATTCGTAAAATTACTAAAGAAAATGGAATTATTCTATTTTTTGACGAAATCCAAGCTTCATTTAAGAAATCGCCCGGTGGCGCTCAAGAGGATTTCAACATCATGCCTGACGTCTGCACCATAGGTAAATCTCTTGGCGGCGGCATTCCGCTTTCCGCGTTCGGAGGACGCGCTGAAATAATGAATATGTATAAACCGCTTGGAACTGTCCAGCACAGCGGGACTTTCAATGCGCACCTTACTCAGATTTTACCGGCGATTGCCTTTGTTGATGAAGTGGTCAAACCTTATTTTTACAAACACCTGCAGGCACTTGAAAAGCGTCTGCACGACGGTCTGGATAAGATTGTCAGCGAGCTTGGTGTACCCGTTATGTTTCCGCACCATGGCGCCCGTTTCAATATTGTGATTGGCTTGAATGAACCGCCTCGTCACTATTCTGATTTGAAAAATCATGACCACAAACATGCTCTTGAATTCTTCCGCAAATGCAATGAACGCGGAGTATACTATCACGATTACGGCAAGGGTTCCCCGGGGCACAGCGGATACTCTATACAGCACACCGAAGCCGACATTGACAGAGTTCTTGAAGTAAGTCGAACCGTTCTTAAAGAGATTTACTGAGGGCCGAATTATGAATAAAAGTCTGATGCAGTTGACCGCCGAAACTGCAACCGGTTTTTGGAATGACTCCTGTGATTTAAAACAGTTGCAGGAGGCTATTGAACACGGTGCGGTCGGTGCAACGTCCAACCCGGTGATTGTTTCGGCAGTGGTTAAAAGCGTTCCTGAAATATGGAATCCTGTAATCGACCGTATTGTCATGAAATTTCCCTCGGCCTCTGAGGATGACGTTGCATGGGCGCTGATTGCAGAACTCGGGAAAAAAGCGGCGGAGTTGCTGTTGCCGGAATTCAAAAAAAGTGGCGGTCTTCGCGGACGTTTGTCCCTGCAGGTAAATCCGAAATATTTCCGTAATGCGGAAGCTATGGTTGCACAGGCGGAGGAACTGAACAAAGTCGCGCCGAATGCGGCAATCAAAATGCCCGTCGTTACGGCAGGGTTACGTGCCATTGAAGAAACGACTGCGCGCGGCATCGTTGTTACGCCGACAGTATGTTTCAGCGTTTCTCAGGCTGTTACTGCTGCTGAAGCTATTGAAAGAGGCTTGGCAAGGGCGGAAAAGGATGGCATTGACACTTCAGCGATGCAACCTAATATCGCAATTATGGTCGGTCGCCTTGATGACCATCTCAAGCGTGTGATGGAGGCTGAAAAAATAAGTGTTGATCCCGGTTATCTGGAGTGGGCCGGAATAGCAGTTTTCAAGAGGGCATATAAAATTTTTAAGGAGCGTAATTATAGGAGTGTTTTATTAGTTGCGGCATATCGCAATCACATGCAGTGGTCTGAATTTATCGGCGGTAACGTCACGGTCTCAATTCCCTATTCCTGGTGGAAACGTTTTAACGCTTCGAACATAGAAATCAGAAATAGTATAGACGAACCTGTAAAAACTGAAACAGTAAGAATGCTTGAAGATAATTTTAATGATTTCCGCAGAGCGTATGAGCCGGACGGTATGCTTCCTGATGAATTTATATCATTTGGCGCTACAATACATACGTTAAAGCAGTTTATTAATGCTTACCATGAATTATTAGGAATCGTTAGAGACAGAATGATAAAATAGAAAGGGAATTATATATGCCTGTTTATTACAATGTCTGTGATTTTGGCGCTGTGGGTGATGGAAAAACAAATAATACAAAAGCATTTCAAGTTGCCATTGACGAATGTGCTAAAGCGGGTGGAGGAATTGTTCTTTTACCGCCGGGAAACTATTTGACTGGAACATTTTTCCTTAAGGATAATGTGGATTTCCATCTGACTGGCGGGGCCATTGTAACAGGAAGCAGTGACCTGAATGATTACAAATCTTCTCTCTACAGTCAAAAATCTCTTAATGATCGTACCAGCGGGACTCATTTAATTATAGCTCAGAAAGCCAATAACGTATCTATTTCCGGAACTGGGTGTATTGATGGCAATGCGCTTGCATTTTTCGAAGCTAAACCTGAAAGTGCCAAACTGGCAATCAAAGGTGATGTCAGAACAAGTCAAATGGTTATTTTCTGTGATTGCGAAAATGTGAAAGTATCAGATGTTTTATTTAGAAATTCTCCCTATTGGCATCTGTTTATCTATGGTTGCCGCAAAGTTCAAATTCATGGTATAAGAATAAAAAGCAACCCTGACACTTGTACCAATGACGGTCTTGATATTGATTCAAGTATGGATGTTGTTGTGAGCGATTGCCTGATTGAGTCTCAGGATGACTGTATAACTTTAAGAGCTAATAACCAGCCTATTGGCAACAGGCAGAATTGTGAAAACATATCTGTTACGAACTGTATTTTAAAAACGGACTGTTGCGGAATAAGGGTTGGCGTCGGCAGTGGAGAAGTAAGGAATGCCGTATTCAGCAACATCATAATAAAAAAAGCTAAAATTGGAATTGATATAATTGGACTTTGGACAAATAAGCTCTCTGGCGTTCTTGTGGAAAATATTATTTTCAGTAACTTTATTATTCATGCCAATATCCCCTTTTTCATTACTCCCGGTTATGGGAGCACAAAACCGGTGAAAAATATATTTTTCAATAACATAATGGCATCTGCCATGAGCTGTTGTTATTTAGGCGGCGTACCGGGAAACAGTACTTCGGAAATATACATCAGAGATATGAAAATTGTGATGCAGCCCGGGATTGACAATATCCATGAAAGAAACGATATGATTTCAGAATGGGCACAAAAAGGTTATACATCGGCATCTAACAGTATGAAAGTACCATACGGGTTGTGGATTGAGCATGTCGAGAACAGCGAATTTAAAAACATTCAAATCATTTTAGAAGATCAAAAAGATATATGGCTTAATGCAATAAAAATAAATGATGTGAAAAATCTGAAGTTTGAATCAATAGTCCTTAGGGGTTTTGCCTCGTACTGCGATAATTTATGGAGTAATGAGAGAATAGACGATTTTACGCTGAAAACTTTCAATGAGAAAAACATTTCGGTTGAATAATATGGTTGAACTGATTAGCAGCATCAAATGCAAATTGGCAGAGTGTCCTTTATGGAATATTCATGAGAATAGACTGTATTTTACAGACATTAAACAGCATTGCCTCTGGCGGTTGGACCCTCAGACCCGTAACGCCGAGAAATTCTATAATAGTCAATTCAAGATAGGCGGCTTCGCTTTTAACAATGATGGCACTTTAATATTATGCGCGGAAAGTCATGTATTTAAACTTTACAAAAACGGGGAAACGGAAAAATTATATTCCATGGATTTTTCTCCAAAAGAGCGATTCAATGATATAACTACCGATCCTGCGGGACGTATTTACGTAGGCACTATGAATAGTGGGCTTTTTCTTTTTGAAAAAGATAAAAAGCCTGTAACATTGATAAAAAAAGTTAACTGTTCTAATGGCATGGCCTTCAATCTCAGTGAAAATAAATTCTACCACGCGGTGACCAAAGATTGTCTTATAAACTCTTATGATTATAATAGGAGGACCGGTGCCATTTCCGACAGAAAAAATTTTATAAATTTTCAGAATTCACAGGAATGGCCGGACGGTTTGACAATTGATCTTGAAGGATGCCTCTGGGTTGCGTTCTGGAATGACGGCGTCAAGCGAATATCGCCAGATGGAAGAGTAATTCATGAAGTGGAAATTCCAATGAAAAATCCAACCAGTGTAATCTTTGGCGGAAAAAAACTGGATGAACTTTTCATAACAACAGCATCAGGCGGAATTTTCAGAATAAAACCAGAGACAGGAGGTCAAGCAGAATGGCCGGCAAAATTTTAATGCCTGATTTAAGTTGTCTTCCTGTCTCACTTTATCCTAAGTTTAAATCCGGGAATATGACTGTTGCCAGATGGACTGCGATGGCAAAACAGCTTGGTCTTGACGCCATTGATTTGAGCGTTCTTATAACTAGGGATGACAAGACAAAACCCGCATTTTCTGTCGATTCTGTTGCCGCATATACGGACTTCACTCATCCTGACGAGGCAGTGCGGGAAAGTGAATTTTCACGTTTCATGGAAGACCTCTGCGATTGTGCCGCTATCGGTGCAAAATATTTACGGGTTACAGCCGGACAGTCCCATCCGCAAATCACAATAAAGCAGGGTTTGAACTGGGCGGAAAAATACCTGAGACGCGCGGCGGAATTTGCACAAGTTCACGATGTCGGTTTGTTGTTTGAAAACCATTCCAGGCCGGGCGTTTGGCAGTATTATGATTTTGCAGGAGAGCCAGAAATTTATTTTGAACTTGTCGAGCGAATCAGAGACACCAATATTGATCTTTTATTTGATACGGCGAATGCCTGTTTCTACAAACAAAACCCTGTCCGTATGCTCTCTGAAATTTTCCCAAAAGTCAGGCGCATTCACGTTGCAGATATCGTAATGGCTGAAACGCTGAAACCTGTACTTATAGGAAAAGGCATTGTGCCGTTGTCAGATATCTTTTGTTTCCTGAAGAACAATAATTTCTCAGGCGCATTATCAATAGAGGAAGCATCTTTTAGCGGTTTTGACGGTATAAAAAAAGCTGTTGATGCAACACGAAACTTATGGAATGATGCATGAATTTAACATAATAGGAGGTTGATATGAGTGAAGTAAAGAAGTTGAAGTTTTTTGCCGGCGGTAAATGGCATGAATCGAAAGCCCTCAAATACATGGACATTTACAACCCCAGTACGGGTTCAGTGATTGCCAGGACGCCGTGTTGTACTGAAGGCGAAGTGAAATCAGCAATAAAATCCGCGGCGGATGCTTTTCCGTCATGGGCTAATACCCCTGCAATGAAAAGAGTGCAGGTTTTGTACAAGTTCCGGGAACTTCTGGATAAACACCTGGACGAACTGACAGAGTTGGTATGTCGCGAAAACGGCAAAGTCTGGGAGGAGGCAAAGGGCGATGTACTCAAAGCGAAGGAAGCAACTGAACTTGCCTGCGGTATTCCTTCATTACTGATGGGCGAATCGTTGATGAATGCATCCAGTGGTTTTGACACAGTACTTTATAAAGAACCGGTAGGCGTATTTGCCGGAATTGCACCGTTTAATTTTCCAGCAATGATTCCAATGGGATGGATGATGCCGCTTTGCATTGCAACGGGTAATACGCTGGTCTTAAAAGCTGCCAGTATGACTCCGATGACGGCGATGCGCTGTGCAGAATTACTGCAGGAGTCCGGTCTGCCGGATGGTGTGGTAAACATCGTCACGTGCAGCCGCAGTGAGGCCGAACTTTTCCTTAAACATCCTGATGTAAAGGGCGTAACCTTTGTCGGTTCGACTTCAATCGGCATGCATATTTACGCAACGGCTGCTGCCAATGGTAAAAGAGTACAGGCGTTGTGTGAAGCCAAGAATCACGCATTGGTACTGGAAGATGCTCCTCTTGAACGGACGGCCAGAGGGATTATCAATGCCGCGTTCGGTTGTGCTGGTGAAAGATGTATGGCGCTTCCGGTCGTCGTCGTTCAGAAAAGCATTGCTGATAAACTTGTTGAGTTGCTCGTGAAATTTGCAGGGGAACTCAAGGTCGGTCCGGCCTATGACAAGGCATCAGAATTAGGCCCCGTTGTTACCGAAAACCATAGACAATTTGTGTTGTCAAAAATAGAAAAAGGTATTGCCGAAGGAGCTAAACTCGTCCTTGACGGCAGGTCTGCAATCGTTAAAGGATTTGAAAATGGCTTTTATCTCAAACCAACAATCTTTGATCAGGTAACACCTGAAATGACTATCGGCAGCGAAGAAATATTTGGCCCAGTTTTGTGCATTAAACGCGTCAGCGATTTTGAAGAAGGTCTGCAAATTATGAATAATAATAAATTTGCCAACGGTTCAGTCATATTTACCCAAAGTGGTTACTTCAGCCGCGAATTCGCCAACCGCACTCACGGAGGCATGGTGGGAATAAATGTAGGGATTCCGGTACCAATCGGAAGCTTCCCATTCACAGGCCACAAAAACTCCTTTTTCGGCGACCTCCATGCACTAGGCAAAGATGGCATAAGATTTTTCACCGAAACTAAAGCTGTTACAAGCCGTTGGTTTGATGATGCGGATATGAAACAGCAAAAAGTCGATACATGGGATGGTACCATGGTGCGAAGCCCGGCCTATCCAAATATTCAGCTCGGAGATTTGACGGGCAGTTGACACAGAATTTGAGGCGTAAAATTTCATTTAAAAATCGAACTTTGACAGAAAATCTGACATTTTACGAATCAGAGTATCTTGAAAATAAAAATCAATGGCAAAAATCTGCTTGATTTGTGCTCATTGACAATATAAATCTCACCGGAAATAAGGGTGTATTTCCGGTCGGAAGTTTTTTGAACTGGAAAATGATGGATTCATAATTCCGACCTTTCTTCGTTGATAAGGTTAATATATTCTTTG
>LBWG01000024.1 GCA_000993535.1 Candidatus Uhrbacteria bacterium GW2011_GWF2_39_13
GAGACTTCATAAAGATAATAATGTCCGCCGATAAAACGTAGTTCCGTTCCCGGCCTGCGGCATTTCACCGCCCACTCTGGATGTCCTGCTTTTTCTGATTTTTCCATCTTCCAACCTCCATATTACGCAAATACGTAATATATTTTATCAGAAAAAATCCCGAAGTCAATACAAAAAAAAGAAAAATCGGAAAATATTACGTAATCCCAGCGGAGTTAGGGGTTAATGCGTTGTCTCTGTCAGGCCCCATATTTTTTTCATTCCTTTGGCAATTATTCTGTGATTGAGATTTTTATTTAATACTTCCAGATTGTGAATAACAATTTTATTCCTATGCCTGATGTCGGTGATGAGACGGAATGCTTTTTCCACCAGGCCTTTCTTCAATTTGCAATTTTCCGTCGAAGGAAATTTGAATCCCAATTGGGCAATATCGCGCTTATAAATGTCGTATTTGTTTATTACGACAGGAAGCCCCTTGCTCACCATCTCAAGGAGATTGTTCCCGTAACCTTCGACTTCACTGAAATATGTTCCAATGCCGCCGTAATGAGCAATAAGGGAGGGTATTTCTGCATAATCATAATATTTTTTGTCTATGATTATGTCCTTGGAGGAAAGTATCCTGTCTTCGGCAAAAAAGAGGAACACATTTGCGTCAGGGCATAGCTGGCACTTTTCCTTGTGATGATTAATGAGAAAATCCTTGTAAGCGCTTTGTTCGTCGCCCGAAGCGCCCGACACGATGAGCACGACATGTTTTTGAGACGCTCTGGCTTTACGTTCAAGCTCAAACGCGAAATCTATGGCTTTATCGATTCTTTTCCGCGGGACAACCCTGGTGTGCTGGAGGAGAAAAACAGTGTTTTTCATGGAAAGATTTTTTTCTTCCAGGGCTTTTTCCACTCCTATGTCCTTGAAAAAGGAACGGTTGTAATGGTCCAGGGGCGGCGAGAGAATTTCTTTTGAGTAATTTATTTTTCTCATCCAGTCCCAGACTATGTCGCAGGTGTTGGGAATGACAACGGTCTTTTTGTGGATGAATTTTTCGATATTGAAGCCTTTGTTTCCGTAAGTTTTAAAATAATCCGCGGCATGAAGGCGCTGCCGTGAATTTATAAAGACGATCCCGTCCAGATTTGTGCCTGGCAGGTATTTGAGATATTTGCGTATGACCTGATTAGGTTTTTTAAAGATTTTCCTTTCATAAAAAGAATCGTGCCACCATAATATATGTTTCGGACAGAATTTTCCCTTTTCCCTTTTTTCATCCAGCGCCATGTTCAAGCCCAGAGCGGTGCTGAAGTTATAAGGATGAGAAGTGTTATGTGCCAGAATCACATGAATATTGTTTTTTTTGATAAACTTATTGATTGTTTTTTTTGCCTTGAGCGCACCGCGCATGATTTGCGCTTCAAAATCTTCAGGGTAGTTCTCATCACTGAAAAATCTAACGACGAACTTGTTGATTTCGTTTTTATGCCACAGTATATCATCAAGGGTGACATTGAAGCGGGAGGGCGCGTATGCCGAAAGAAAGAAAATGTTTCCCAGCGGTATTTTCATGTATTTAACAAGCGCGTTAACAGTCTGGTCGATTACTATTGACACCCCGTCGTTTTTTCCTATTATGGAGTGAATAATCCCGATATTCAGTTTTGAGATTTCTTCCATGGCAAATACTCCGGTTTATATGCCGATAATATGCGGGAGTTCTTTTAAGTCCCTTATTACATAATCGGCTTTTAATGAATTTACAAGCGGATGCTCTTTCCGTCTTCTCAGAGACCTTGCGTCGCCGGTAAAAAGCACGGTTTTGAAGCCCGCTGATTTAGCTGGATATATATCGTTCAACATGTCATTTCCGATGAAAATAGTTTCTTCGGGCCTGATGTTGTAATTGTTCGACAGACGGCTGACTGCAGTTTCAAACAGTTCAACGCCTGGTTTCGACATGCCGAATTTATATGAAAAGATGTTGAGATCATCCTTGAAAGCCTTAATATGTTCGCTGAAAGATATTTCGTTGTCAAGGAAATAATTCATGATGAGAGGGGTGTAGAACTGCGCGTTCGAAACGACCCCTGAAATAAGGGGCTTGCTCTCGATAAGCCTTATTAATTCCGTCATGAACGGCATAGGATAAATGGGGTTCAGGGACAACTCGAAGACAATCGCTATCAGTTTCAGGTCTATATCAGGGAGGGGTGTTTCAAGGAGATTGTCAGCGGCGAGTCCGCTTATTACCGAATCCCACAAATCGACTATATTTATTTCAGGGTATTCTATGCCCGATGATTTAGATTCGCCGTGGTGCTTTTTAATATAATCATTATATTTGCCGATAATTTCATGAACGGCCCTGTTTTTATTTTCATCTTTTATGTGCAGGACACTTTTTCCCAATAGAGCGGAGAGGCGCGTTTCTGAAAGTTTCTCCTGACGGAAATCCCCGGAATCCGAAACCAGAAGCGTCCCGTAAATATCGAATATAACAGCCTTGATGCCGGGGCAGAAGCCATATTGGCTTTCCGCGTCGCCGGCTACAAGCGGATATATGGGTTTAAGACTGTCCAGACAGCTTCGTATATATGTCAAAGAGTTTTTTTCCATAAGCTTCCAATGAGTAACTGTTTTTCACAGTTTCCATGTTCTGTTTAATTATTTTATCGGGAGTATTCTGAAATATTTTCATTATTCCAGGATTGTTTTTGAGTAACTGTTCTTTAAGGGCGGCGGAGCTTTTAAGGGAAAGAATGAATTTCATCTGTTCCCTGAGTGTCAATTGAGGAAAATCAGATTTGTTCGTTTCTGTTTCTACGAAAAGATTTCCGTAAAGATGGGGGAGTGAAAGGCCGTTGCTTATAAAATCCCTTGTTACGGCGGGAATATTTCTTCCCACTACCGGTACACCCCAGTCCCACGACTCCAGAAAAACCATTCCAAAGCCCTCTTTCATGCTGGTCGTTACGCATCTGTCGGTAACATGCATAAGCTCGTTGAAGTCAATTTTTTCTCCGACTTCAAAGAAAACTTTTACGTCATTGTTCCGGCAGAAGTCCTTCCATGCTTCATATTCAGGCTTTTCAAGGGGATTCTGGGGACTCAAAGTGATAATCCAGTTTGCCTTATCGGCAAAGAGGGAAGCCAGCAGTATGAATTCTCCGATATTTTTTCTGTGTATAGCCCTTACCGGATAAGTGAAAATGGGAAGTTCCTGAGCGATATCAAAAGACGCTTTTATGGTATCAATTATTTCCGAACGTTTTTTAGCGGTATCCATTTCAGGGAAGTGAACAGGGTTGGGAAGCAGGTTAACCAGGTCCCTTCTGACTCCGCAATTCAGAAGGCGCTCGAAGTCAGTCGAATTGAGCACTCCGAATAAATAACGGGCTTTGTCAGGATATAATATTTTATGAAAATCAGCCCCGAAGCATTTGCCGATTACGTACTTGAGAAACTCAAGATTTTCCGGTCTGCCGTCCTCAGCAAAATCATGACAGTGGTTCAGTACTGGAATTCCTGTTTCGGATATCTTATGCACGGCATAAGTCAATACCGGATTTTTTCCGAGATTTATGTTGTGTGGATGAATTACCGTATCCGGAGATATATGGCTTTTTATTCGTTCTTCTATTTTTTTCAGCATAGATGCGCATTCCGCGGCGGAGGGCTTGGAGCTGTCAATATAATTCAGTTCGGGAAGCACCTCCGTTGCGACGGAACCGGTCAGCGCGCCTTTGCCGCATGGCTCCCCGGTCAGGATGCAGATGTCCTCAGACGCTATGAACTTGCTCATAGCGAGCAACTGAGAATCAATGATTCTTGTTACGCCGCCTGGCTGAAGATGATAGTGGATTATCAGGAGTTTCATTTATTTCTGTTTTTATAATCGGGAACTTCGATGATTGGTTTGCGTTCGATTTCTTCAATCAGTTTTTCACTGATTTCATATCCGCCGCTGTCCTGCATGGACATCTGCCTGAGGGTGAGGGCCTCAGGAGAAAGTGACAAATCTTTCTTGTACTTGTTCAGGCGCTTCCAGAAAGTCTGGAGTATGCCGAAGGACATTTTGCCAAGAGAGGCTATATCCTGGTTTCTGTGAATGCGCAGGTCAAGATTGGTCTGGGCTATCGCGTCAAGCCCCCATTTCTTGTAAATATCTATAAGCATTCCGGTTTCCACTCCGTAACCTACCGGGAAGCTGATGTTTTCAAAAATTTCACGGTAGCCGGCGCACTCTCCGGAAAGGGGCTGGACTATCCCTGTAAGGCTAGGAAAGAATTGAGAAAAGAGGGGACGTATCAGTATTTCCGTAACCCTGCCGCCGCCGGAGGGAGCAATACCTTTTTCATTCTGAAAGGGCCTGCTGTAAAAGGCTTTTACATAACGTATGTCCGGATTTTGGAGAAGCGGCCCGAGAAGTCCGTACGCAAAACGGTGATGAATATTCGAAATATCCGCGTCGATGAAAACGATTATATCTCCCTTCAGCAGATAAAGGGCTTTCCACATGTTTTCGCCTTTGCCCTTATAATACCCTTCATCTTTAAGGTAATCGGCTGAATTGTAAACCTGCGCTCCGAATTCCTTGGCGATAACGCATGTGCTGTCGGTGGAACCGGAATCTATGACTGCTATTTCATCAATCAGTTTATGTCTCAGCATCAGTTCGGATTTCATCATGACCACTGATTTGCCGATGGTCTTCTCCTCGTTGAGGGTGGGGAAGCAAAGGCTTATCTTCAGATTTTTCTCTTCCTTGATTCTTACGAGATCAGGAATATTAAAATCCTTATAATGAAAGGTTTTTTCCTTCAACCATTTATTGATCTTATTCACTGCAGCACCCATTGTCTATCATGTATATTAAAGCGAGAAGCTGGAGAATTCCCTTTTCGATGGTCTCTGTATTTATGTATGCCTCCGGGGTTTTCCCGCCGGTACCGGTAGCGACGCCGATGCTGACCGTGGGAATACCCATTGACAAAGGCACTGTTATTTCCGAGCACGAGTATTCGATTATCGGCTCAAAACCGAGGGATTTTATTATTTCTATTGATACTTTTATAAGGGGATGCGAACAATTTATTCCGGCCGCGTGATGCCGCCCGAAAAAGTTTGCCCTGACTTCAACTCCATGCCGCGCCCCGATATCCATACAGTAATCATTTATTTGGGTTATAACACTGTCGGTTATGTTGTCTTTTTCGCTTAAAAATTCAATATTTATGGAGGCTTCCCTGCTGACTGTGCTGTAACGTTCGCCCCCGTTTATCATTCCCAGATTGATTACGCTCTTGGGCTGACGGGGCAGGGGGATGCTCAAAATAGCGTTGATAACCTCGTTTATAACTACGATGGCGCTGTCGTGAGTCGACCTTACCCATGCCATTTCGGAGGGGATATTAAATTTGCTTTTTATATCGCACCTGACCCTGCTCAGGGTGAAATAATCTATCTTGCCGAAAGTAATCCCGCTCAGATGTATGACGCAATCAGGCTTTTTGTCGAGATTATTGAGGTAATATCTCATGCCTTCAAAATCGCCTTTGCCATGTGATCTGGTGGTGGCCAGCAGGGATAGATTGCTCTTTATTTGCATCTTGCTTCTTGCAAGGATGTCGGGGAGCGTTGTCAGAGCGGCCAGGGCCAGATTGTCTTCCGCCATATCCATGCCGAAAACTTTATTTTCCCTGATTGAGATATTCTGATCAATAGCTTCGTCAAAAGGATTGTCCATGTGCGCGGTTATCAGGATTGTCTTTGCTGTTTTTGAATTTTCGATTTTACCGAGGGCATTGTACATGATGTCTGTGGAAGGGTCCGGTATTCCGGCCTCCGCAAATTTTTCAAGAATGAATTCGGACCGTTTTTTTTCCTCGAAAGTAAAGGCCGGTATCTGGGAAATCATGGAAAGATTGGACAGAATCATCTCCCTTGTAGCGGAGATAACCGAGGACAAATCTTTCTTCAGGCATTCAAAATCCTTTAAAACTTTTGGAAAATCAGAATACAAGTTTTTACTCCTTGTTTAAGAACAGCTTTAACCGCGGTATATATTATACATCCGATGAAACAATAGTACATATAGAACACAGTTGCCGATAATGCAACTCCGCCCTGAGCAAAAAAATGAAAAATGACCCGATATATGTAATCGGTCCGCCTTATTTGAGGGTGCAGAAAGACGGTTTTGACGAAGGGTGCGGAGCACCATTATGTAAGCCGCTTCGCGGCCCCTCCCCCGTTGAGCGTGCAAGAACGAAAATCGGGGAGGGCGGCGCTTCGTCGCCGCCGTATGCGGTGAAGCCGACTGACTGATTACCGATATATTATATTTTTTGCGATAATCATAATTCCCCTATTGACATTTCATTTAATGTATAGTATTATATATTGTAATGACGCATAGGAATACATATAGTTTAGATAACGGGGCCTCTTGAAAATGGAAATCTTGAATAAATATTGCGCTCCTCCGCTTGTCAGGAAATCAGTGTACAGCCAGATTGCGGATACGATGCGCAAAGACATTCTCAACGGCACCATACCATTCGGCACACAACTGCTTCCGGAGGACAAACTCGCCGCCAGCTTCAACGTCAGCCTGGTTACAATGCAGCGGACGCTTAAACTGCTGGCACAGGAAAAACTTCTCGTCAGACACCGCAGAAAGGGCACATTTGTTTCAAACGACGCCCTGCAACTCCTGAAATATAAAAATCTCGGCCTCATAATGCCAGGATTAGGTTTAGAGCTTACACTTTCTCAAAGCCCGACAAATTATCTTATATTTGACGGCATCCAGAAATTCTGTCACGAAAATTCATGGGACATTCAGATAATAAGCAAAAAAAATGAAACTTTCAGCTTGGAAAAGATTTCAAAACTTAACATATCCGGCCTGATTATAGTAATGCCCAATAAGACAAACTATGAACTGATTGCAGATCTGAAAAAACATCAAATCCCGTTTCTGTGCATTAATCTTCATTCTGAAAAAATCAACAAAGACGCGAATTTCGTCAACTTGGATTTTTACGAGTCTACAATTGACGCTGTTAAATATCTTTATGAAAAAGGCAGAAGGAACATTGGGATAGTAGGAACACGTAGGATAAAGGAGGATTCCCATATTTCCCTTGTCATCAAGGGCTATCGAAAAGTCATAAAAGAATTAAATCTCAAAGAAAACATTATAATATCTGATACGGAAAACGTGCTACAGCAAGAGCTTTTACCGGAATTTTTCAGAAACAATATGGGAAATATTAAAAAATGCGATGCTCTCATAACTGCACTGGGCGCAGGAGAAGCTACAGCACTACTCAGTGTTTTGAGAAAAGAAAAAATAAATGTACCGGAAGAAATATCCCTGATTTCTTTTTTTGAAAATGAAGAAAGCATAAAAGCAGGTATAACATCTTATTCTCCCGACCTTCAAGCTCTAGGACATAAAAGTGCCTCTGTACTTAATGAAATATTGAATGATGAGAATAAAAATGTGAAACAGTTAAATTTTAAGTTTGATTTATTTCCCCGTTTATCAGCATAGAGGACTAAAATCGTATTAGTAATAAGGAGTAATTGAAAGCTCTTCCGGCAATATAAAAAATATGAGATGATTCAGGAGAAACTTTTAAATTTGATTCCAAATCGTAAAGGTAATTGAAAATGGAAAAATCAGCAAAGAGAAACTTTAATGTTATTGATGCCCATGCTCATCCGGACTGGCATCTTCATAACTTCGATAAAACTCTTGCCAACATGGAGCTTTGCGATATATCAAAAGCATGGCTTTTGTCATGTGAATCCCCCTCTGACGAGGTGAATCATAACGTATTGTTCAATACTCACGGATTTTCATCCGTTTCCGAAAAAGGGCCTATTTCTTTTTTTAGATGCCTCTACTATAAAGAACGGACCCCTAAATTTATACTTGGGCATGTGCCTGATCCGGCAAGCCGCAGGCAATAGAGATTTACGGGGTTAAAGTTTGTGGAGAACTAAAATTAAGAATGATGTACGACAATCCTGACGCAATACGTCTCTACCGTTTTTGCGGCAACAGGAAAATCCCTGTCATAATGCATTTTGATTATGGTCATAACCTTGGCATAAAACATCCAAATCTGTACTGTGATATGTCCACTGAATCAGCAATAGGCGCGTTAAAGCGTGACGTGAAATTTTTCTGTGATTTTCTGATGGAATTTCAGGATAGAGTGCTTTATGCGCGCGATTGTTTCACAAACGAACTTCAGGAATTTATTGATTCTCTTGGTCTTCCTGAACGTATCCAGAAAAAATCTATGTTCAGAATGCGGGAAATTTGATGGCAGAATGAAGCAGATTTAAAAAATCAGAAATCGGATATCTGCCAATATCAGCGTAGTGGAAGACCAGTTTTTCGAAACTCTGGCCTATATGAACCAGAATCCTGATCCTGTAAAATAAGTAAAATAATTAATGTATTTTTTCTGGCAATAGCCCTTGACATATACTTAAATATATATATAATGGTATTATATATAAATACACTAGGGGGTATTATGATTGAATGCAAAGCACCAGCGCTAATTGAAGGTATGCACATTATAGAAACTATTGCTAAATCAAAAGAAGCAGTTCCTTTTCATATTCTTGCAGCCAATTCTAGTATGTCAAAAGCATCCGTGATTCGGCTCCTGAAAGAGCTTTCTGAAAATGGTTATATTGAATCTGGGACACGAGATGGTTATTCTCTGGGGATAAAATTTCTATATATATTGAAGGATATTGCAGATAAATTAAAGCCTTTAGAAATTATTTCTGAAAAACTCCAAGAACTGTCTGACAGTATAAACAGTTCTGTTCAATTTGCTACTTATGAAAGAACAAAACCAGCCATTACTATTATTGCTAAAGCAGAATGTGAAAATTCTCCTGTATTGGTTGGTCAGGGAACTGATATAATTGCTTATTCTCATCGTCATGCTCTAGGAAAAATAATTATGGCTTTTGCAGAAGATGAAGAAATTGAAGAAATATTGAACAAAAATCGTCCTTGTAAAAAAACACCGCAAACTGTTATGCCCGGAGCTCAATTGGATAAAATCCTAAAGCAGATAAAGTGTGATAAGGTAGCATTTGAAAATCAGGAATGCATATCGGGCATTCAGCGTGTTGCTGTTCCCTTGTTCAACGCAAAAGGAAAAATTTACGGAGGACTATGTGCAAGTTGGTTTAACCATAAGTTTATAAAAGAATCTTCTTCCAAAAAAGCAATGCTGATGATGGAAATGATTAGATTTATAACAAAAATTTATTTTACAGGAGAATAACTGCATATGAATTCAAAAGAGAGGCTTACTAGAGCTATGCGTGGACAAGAAGTGGATTATCTGCCATGCTCTATTTATTTCAACTCAAATCTTCAAGTGAATGGTCACAGATTAAATGGAACGGAAGATTATTGTAAACTGGCACTGGAATTGGAAACGGACCCATTTATATCTGTCAGCATTAAGAGTTCGATGCATCCCGATGTAAAAACTGAAAGTCGGATTGAGCAGGTCAAAGGGGAAGAGTTTCCCATTCTTTGGCAGATTTGGCAGACGCCGGAAGGGGAATTGAGTCAGGCGGTAAGGCTTACTGGTGACATAAGCGACTGGAGACAGATTCATTGGGGAGACCATTCAGCCAGCAATATTTATAAGCCCTTAATTGAATCTTCGAAAGATGTTGGAAAGGTTAGATACCTGTACCAGCCAACTACAGATGAAGACTATTGTCAATCTCTGTCGGCAAACAAAAAATCTTTTGATATTGCCAATAAATATGGAATTCCGACTCTTCTTACTTACGGAGAGGGATTAGCATTGCCGATGTTCATGATGGGAGCGGAAAATCTACTATTTTTCTGTATTGACCACCCGGATGAATTTAATGAATTAGCGCAAATCGGACATGAAGTTTCTATGCGGAAGATTAACCTTGCGAAAAAAATGAATGTTGATATTCTCAAAAGATTCGGTGGCTATGAGATGACCAATTTTTTCAATCCACAAATTTTTGAAAAGGTGGTCATGCCAAAACTTAAGAAAGAAGTGCAATTTGCCCATGAACTCGGCATGCTGATTTATTATCGTGTAGTCACCGGCATGGAACCACTTCTTGAGCAGATAGCTTCAATAGGGTTTGATTGTATTGAAGGCGGGGAGCCGCACCTGAGTAAATGTTCTCTTGAAGATTGGCATGATGCGTTTGCGGGAAAAACTTGCTCATGGACGGGAATAAGCACGCCGGTAATACTCGGTAGTGATAGTACGGAAAAAGTACGTGAAGAAGTTCGTAGAGTAATAAATATTTTTGGCAGAAAAAACTTTATCCTCGGAGTAACAAACAGTATAAGAAATCATTTCCCTTGGGAAAACACATTGGCAATGATTGATGAATGGAAAAAAATTAGGAGATAACCAACATGAAACCTTGGACATTTGTACATGTCGCCGATTTACAGCCCGGATCCCCAAAATCGTACCGTTACAATCCTTCTTGGATAAAAAACTGGGAAATGGCAAAGCAACAAATATTGAAAATTATGCCTGATTTGCTTCTTGTAGGTGGTGATATTACCCGCGATGGCAGCATTCATAAGTATGAACTTGAAGAAATGAAAGCTAATCTTGACTCTTTACCGTTCCCATATTATGTCATTCCTGGCAATATGGACACTGGCAATAAACACGTAAGACACTCTGGTCATTATCGGGGTGAAAATCAGTGTTCTGATATTGAGCTTAACGTAACCTCCACACAACTTCAGCAGTTTTCTAATATTTTCGGTGAACTCTGGTGGAGCATTGAGCATAAAGGAGTGCGTTTTTCAGGGTGTCCGGATGTTTTGATTAATTCCGGATTGCCGGAAGAAAATCTATTCTGGACGTGGGCAGAGGAACAAATACGGCAGACATTAACTGAACATCACGTTTGGATAACACATTATCCGCTTTTCATTGAATCACTCAATGAAGGAAATTGGGACATAAGTACCCCTAAACAATATCATGACTGGTATTTTTCAATTGATAATCCGGGACGTATGCGTCTGATGGAGCTTTTTAAGGCAACAGCGACTGATATTGTGGTTAGTGGTCATGTTCATTGTCACAAGGTCTCATATGCTGAGAAAATTCGGTTTGAAATTGCACCGGCAACAAGTTTTGGACAATGGGGAGATCGTTGGCATGATGGAAACGCTGAACTTGGTTTTTTAAGATATGATGTTATCGGCAAAGAAATAAAATCGACATTCATACCTTTAGAAAAAACTTATGCTTTGGAAGGATATGGCCCCGGCGGACATCCAGCTCCTCATGTACGTGATTATTCCATCGCTTGGGAAAAATCATGAACCCCCAAAATAAAGATATTCATCTCACGGGAAAAGAGATAAAGTAAAATAAAGTGTAAAATTTTTCGTTCATAAAACCTGAACTTATCATAAAGAGGACGGCATGAAATGAAAACATTCTTTTTCAATCTCTTTACTTTATTAGAGCTCCTCATAGTGATAGCTGTGATAGCTATATTAGCTTCGCTTTTTCTTCCTGCACTTAATTCCGCAAGGGAAAAAGTCAAACAGATAAGCTGTCTCGGCAATCTGAGGCAGTTGAATCTCGGCATGAATTATTACGCGGATGACAATAATTCATGGTTTCCTGAGTTTCCTGCCGATCCTGATGCCTTAGATTGCTGGGATACCAGAATTAAGGAATATGTCAACTATAAAAAGTATTATGAAAATCATGTTTACTGGGGAAGTTCTTCCCTTTTTCATTGCCCGTCAGGAAAAACTGTTGTATCCTCAACTTCCACAGTTCAGAATACTGCGTCCCGTGGTTATGCCATGAACAGAAATGTAGCCCTGAATACTTACGGCAATGGACGGTTGCATACAAACTACAAACATAACCCGAAAGTAATGCTTTTGGGAGAAATATGGAGTCTCAATTATATGGAAGCTACTATCTTGGGCAAAACCAGTAGCATCGAATATGCCTCTGCTACAAATGAAGAACATCTTGCGTGGCGTCATAAGGGTGAGATGAATTTCATACGTAAAGACTCAAGCGGCGCTTCCTCAAAGATAGGGAATTCCACCGGGGAAAATATCGTCTGGTACATACGTGAAGACGAACGTTATTATAAAAATGGTGTTTTATGCGATTAGAAATAAAATAGAAAAATAAAAAAGGAGGACTCAAATGAAGTCTCTTAAAAAAATATTTTCAACATTGCTTTTGTTACTTGCTTTTTCCGTGATAAATCTCTGTGCTGTTGAAAAAGATATTATGGTGTGGTTAAATCCCTGTGCTCCTGAATATGTATGGGAAAAAGGCTATGGAGAAACTTTTCCGGTGAAAATGATAATGAAAACCATAAAAGATGCAGGCTTTACTGATATTGCTCTTGCCGCTCATGTCCCTAGGAGAGGAGGGGAGTTTTATTATCCAAGCAAAATTAAATATGTGAAAGTCGATAAAATAATTGAAGACCGCAATTGGTTAGAAGAAATACTTATAGAAGCAGATAAATATAATCTGAAAGTATGGACATATTATACCCCTTCCTATAAACTTCCGGGAACAGATATAAAAGGATTGCGCTCCCCCGAAATGATTAAATTCTATCAGGACGTTGTTGAAGAAATCGGAAAAGTATATAAACCAAAACATAAGAGTCTTTACGGCATAATGCTGCATGAATTCAACTGTGCTGAAACTATGGATATGCACAAAGGGGAATTAAAAGAATTCTCCGATTTTTGTGAAAAGAATTTCAAGGAAAAATACACTGGTAGTAAAATGCCTGATGGCAAGAAAAATGATAAATGGGATACCCGTTTCTATCTTTATAAAGCTGATACTGTGAACAATATAGTGAGAGCAATGAAAGATACAGCCGCCAAATACGGGATGAAAACATTCTTCTGTCTCTATGACCCTGAAAGTTTCCCTTCTAATTCTGCCAATTGGGGCTACGATACTGTCGAACTTGAAAAAATATGTGATAATTTTTACCTAAGGCTTTATAAGGATATCAAAGGTGGATTTGTGGAGACTTCGCTCAGTTATAAGGGAATAAATCTTCCCCTGAATCAGTCAAAGGCGTTTCACGGCAAACCCATCAGTTTTTTTGAATACCGCTCAATGCTTTTCCCTGAGGTAAATAGAAAAGCTTATAAAGCAAATGCCAATTTTACCAAAACTTATGGGGACATTTATACCGGTTACGTAGGCAGGAGCCAGAAAGTTCTGGACCTTTTTCACGGGCCGGAAAATGTAACGAAGTGGAACAATCTTCAGAAGGAATGGATAGGCGCGGAAGACATTGCCAATGTCGCGATATTGTCCTCTTCGATGCCGTTTGTTCTCAGGTATCCGACCGCGCCGGGAGTAAAATATAAACAGGTGCTTGGCAATTTTATGGAAGGGCTTAAAAAATATTTTTCCGTTGACCTGCTTCTTCTTGATTCGCAGTTTGCGCTGAAACCTGAAAACCTGAAAAAATATGACCTGCTGATAATCCCGGAGGAGATGGGCATCGGCATGAGCGATGCAATGATTGGCACTCTGAAAAAATATCTTGCGAATGGTGGCAAGCTTCTAGCGTTGGGAAGCAGGGTCAGTTTTGCAAACAAAGATTTAACGGGTGAGAAAGATTATACCGAAGAAAGTATTGCCAGGATATACGAAATGTTCCAGCGATAAAATGCCCGTTCCATCTGAAAAAATATGGCTGGCGCTTAATGACGTGAAACTCTGCGGAGCTGAAACCCTTATCAAAAACAGTTTCATGAACAATCCGGTGATGACTCAAAAAGGAAACGCCTATTACATGTCGTCAGGATATTTCGAATCCAGTGACAAATTTTTTGCCGATATAATAGAGCAACTGGCGTCTCCGACTGTCGAACTCTCTCAAGATAAGGATAAGGCCGATTTCCAAATATCATCCGCGGTACTCAAGGACAATGCGCTTTGTATTTCGCTTCCCTCTGAAAAACCGTGTTCCGCCACCCTGAAAATCAATCCGAAAAAGGCCGGAATCAAAGCCGATAAATTTGAAGTTAAAAATATCATAACAGGAAAAGTTATAGCTGAAGGCGACGCAGAAACTTTGAAGAAGGGAATTAAAATAAATACTGAATTTCCCTCTGAGCCATACGTTCTCGCGGTAGGCGGGAAAAAGGAACTTGCCAAGTTCGGCGGCATATATCCTGACAATAAAGTTTTTGCGGACATGGGCAATGTCAACGTGATAGAAAACCCGGAAGTCGCGATAGCCGTTCCCGATAAGCCGGGCATAAAAGTCGGCATATATATTAACGGAGTCGGCTCTCAGGAAATATACAATACCCTCAACAAATTCGATGAGTTCAATTGTTTTTTCCTGCCT
>LBWG01000025.1 GCA_000993535.1 Candidatus Uhrbacteria bacterium GW2011_GWF2_39_13
TTTGTCCGCATGCGCCGGATTATAAGTGAAAACAAAGAGCTTGCCGATAAGCTTGATAAACTTGAAAAGCGTATGGATAAAACGGACGGCAATGTCGAAGTGATATTCACAGCAATCCACCAGCTAATGGCCCCGCCTGAAACTCCGAAGAGAAAAATAGGCTTTACAGCCGGAAACAGGAAAAAAGGAATAAAGGCATTTTAAGAAACTCAAAACAGGTGATATAAGTAATCCGGAAAATTTTGAAAGGGTTGTTTTATGCAGAAATGTACACAGGGAAAATGCGCTGAGACCGTAACAGTGAGCTGTGATTTCGTAGATGCGCTTGTGGGCCGTATCTGCGATACTTATCAGGACGGAAAAGGGATAAATCATATTGAGGGCTTCAACCTTCCCAAGCAGAGCGAGGTGCTTGAAATACTTCACAAGCTCGTGGAACTCATTTTTCCCGGCTTCAGCGGACAGAAAACCTACAGCATACTTACAGTGCGCTATAACATCGGCGAAATAATTTCCAGCGCTTACATAGAGCTCTACGATCAGATTTTCCGTTCTTTCAGGTATAATTGCGAAATGAAAAATTGCAAAGACTGTGATCTGGATGCCATTTCCGAAAAAGCGGCAAAGGCCATTCTTGACTCAATACCGGAAATAAGGGAAGTGATGAAGCTTGATATAGAAGCTGCTTTCGAGGGCGATCCCGCAGCCTCTTCGCTTGACGAAATAGTCATGAGTTATCCGGGTTTGAGGGCTATCGCCATACAGCGCCTTTCCCATGTGCTTTACCATGAGGGCGTCCCCCTTATTCCCAGAATGATGACTGAATACGCCCACAGCGTTACAGGCATCGACATACATCCGGGAGCGCATCTCGGCAAGGGGATTTTCATTGATCATGGTACCGGCGTGGTTATCGGCGAAACAGCCCAGATAGGCGACAACGTGAAAATCTATCAGGGCGTTACCCTCGGCGCTCTGAGTTTTCCAAAGGACGCGTGCGGCAAAATAATCAAGGGAGCAAAACGGCATCCTACTCTTGAAGATAAGGTTACCATTTATTCCGGGGCCACCATCCTGGGCAATGTCGTTATAGGCAGGGGTTCAATAATCGGAGGAAATGTCTGGCTTACCGAAAGCGTCGGGCCGGGCACTAAAATAACCATACCCAATCCCGAGCTTACCATACAGACCCGAAAGAAATAAACTATGAATTCTGAAATGACTGAAAATCTGGAATTCTCCGCAAGAAGGGCCTTTCTGGATTATCTGAAAGTTCTTACTGATGAGAAAGTTTTTCTCGTTTATGATAATTCTACGGAGAAAATTGCCCGGGCTTTCAATTCCGCGGCCTCTAATCTGAAACTGAATCTTTCCATGAGAAAAATCGAAATAAACGGCGGAAATGGTCAGGACCCGGATGCGGAAACCTGTCGCCTTATGTCTCTTCACGATGTAATTATCGCTCCAACATTTTTTTCGCTTACTCATTGTGCCGCGGTGAAAAAAGCCAGAAAGACGGGAGCGAGGGTCGCGACCCTGCCGGGAATTACAGAAGATGTTTTTGTAAGAGGCCTGAAAAGCTCCCCCGAAGAACTGGACCGTGCAGGAGAAGCATGGATGAAAAAACTTGCCGGAAATCATTCGATAAGGGTTTGTTCCGCAAAAGGCACGGATATCTCTTTTACTGTCGGCAAAGCCCTGCCGGGAAATGATAACGGCTGTATTTTTGAAAAAGGTTCCTGCCAGAACCTGCCTTCCGGCGAGGTCTATATGCCGCCTGATCCGGACAGCGGAGACGGCGTTCTGGTGATAGACGGGTCTATTGCCACGCAGGAGATGAGCGACGGCTTCGAGCCGGTTACGATAAAACTGCGCGGCGGTTCCGCTTATTCCTTTGAAGGAAAAAGGGCCGAGGACTTGAAGAAAAAACTTCAGACTTTCGGGTCGAAAGCGTTTGTGCTTGCTGAATTCGGCATCGGCACTAATTCCGGAGTTAAACTGAGCGGCAATCTGCTTGAAGATGAAAAAGTCAAAGGCACTGTTCATTTTGCCTTCGGAAACAATACAGGGTTTGGCGGGATAAATGAAGTGCCTGTTCACATTGACTGCATTGTCACAGCGCCGGACATTTTTGTTGACGGCGTGTGCTGTATGAGAAAAGGGGAATGGCTGATTTAATATGGACGGATATTCTTATATCAGGGAACAGCTTTCCGAGGTAAAATCAAAAATATCGGAGATTGAACAATCTTCAGGCCGCGCTTCGGGAAGCGTCAAACTTATAGCTGTGAGCAAAACTTTTTCTGCTGATTGCGTCAGGGCCGCTTATGATGCCGGACAGCGCGCCTTCGGAGAAAACCGCGTTCAGGAACTTGAGGAAAAAGCTCCGCTTCTCCCTGCTGGTATCGAGTGGCATGTCATTGGACATCTTCAGAGCAATAAAGCATTGAAAGCAGTAATTCTTGCTTCATATATTCATTCCGTTGATTCTATAAAACTTCTCCAGCGCCTTGACCGTTTGGCAGCGGAAAATAAAAAAAGGCCGAGAATACTTCTGGAGATAAATGTATCCGGTGAAGCTTCGAAATTCGGTATTACCGACATGACCCAGGCCATGCTTCTCGGAGAAGAGGCTTTAAAGTGCGCTAATCTTGATTTTCGAGGCCTTATGACTATGGCCCCCGTCAATGCTTCAGGTGACGCGTTGCGTTCAGTTTTTTCAAGTCTGAGGGAGCTCCGCGACAGAATGGAAACGCAGTTCAGCGTAAAAATACCTGAACTTTCCATGGGCATGAGTTCCGACTATGAAGCCGCCATAAGGGAAGGCGCGACATTTGTCCGCATAGGCACTGCCATTTTTGGGAGACGGGCATGAAAAAATTCAAAGCCGCGATATGTCAGAACAGACAGACCTACGACAAGGAACGCAATATCCTTCATGTCCTCGACATGATAGACGAAGCTGCTTCAAATAACGCCGAACTGGTCATACTTCCGGAAATATTTTATTATCCCTATGAACTTCCCGCCATGCCTATGGTGCAGGAGGAAAACAAGGAGACTTTAAGCCGTCTCGCGGAAAAAGCGCGCAAACTTAAAATATACCTCTGTACGGGGTCAATGGCTGAGGTTTCAAAAGGGAAAAGATACAACAGGACATATCTCATAAATCCGTCAGGCAAAGTAATTCTCGAATATTCCAAATGCCATCTCTTCGATGTCAGTTTTAAAACGCTTCATGTATCTGAATCGGCTGTTTTTGAGAGTGGGAATAAACTTGCCGCCGTTAAAACCCCGCTTGGCACAATTGGCATGCTTATCTGTTATGACATCCGTTTCCCTGAAATGGCGCGCAAACTTGCATGCGGCATGGGAGTTGAATTTCTGATAGTCCCTGCCGCTTTCAATACTGTTACCGGGCCCGCACACTGGGATATGGTTTTCAGGGCCAGGGCCGTTGAAAACCAGATTTATGTCGCCGCCGCGTCCCCTGCGCGGAAAAGAAATTCCACCTATAAGGCCTATGGACATTCGATGTTCATAGATCCCTGGGGCAGAGTTCTCGGTGAAGCAAATACCACAGAAAAAATAATATATGCCGAAACAAATCCGAAAGTTTTGTCCGATACCAGGACCAGACTCCCCCTCCTGAAGCACCGCCGCCCCGAATTTTACAAGTAGGGTCGAAAAGCACGTTTTTTTTGCGGAATGCAGATATTCAGCTGTCTTGGTATGTAATATGCTACTCAATATGTGAAATGGGGAAGGCGGCTTTTATGAGGATGAGGAAGAAAAAATTTACTCTTGTGGAAATACTCTTTGTGACTTCAATACTTGCGATTCTCCTGGCGATACTGCTGCCATCCATGAGAAGGGCGAAGGAATACGCTTATGACATTGTATGCAAAAACAATCTCAGGCAGATAGGCGTGGCATACAAAAATTATAAAGCTGACTACAAGAATCAGCACCCTGCCAGCGACAGATGGCTTGATGATTTAAGGCCCCTTTATCCCTATCTGAATACAGTGGATGTCTTTGTATGTCCCAAATCACATACCGAATTGAAATCCTCAAATGACCTTCTCGGCGGCGCGGACTATTACATATCAGGTAAGATGACAGACAACGATAAAAATAACGGGCACGGAAACAGCCCTTATCATTTTGATCTCAGTAATCCCGGAGTTAATACCATGCTGACATTGTCTTACAAGCGGGATGCCGTGTGTTTGTATGATAAATATTACAGAAGTCACTTCGGAAAATTCAATGTCCTCTATCTGGAACCTTATCAGGGAACGGAAAATGGGGTAAACGTGCGTAAAATGGCGTTCCAGCTGGATAAGGAATATGGAATAAGCAAATTCTGGTTTCTTGAAGTGGCAAGTAATGGTGAATACTGGCTGATAGACAGTATTTCCGAGTTTCCAAATTGATTTTTGATGCTGACCTGCCTTTTTCAATATGTATATCTCTTTTGGTAGTACCATCTTATTTGCCTCTACCGCTTCACTGAAGTATTCCCGATATATCATAACAAGCTGATTTTTTATGATTAGTCCTATTTAATTCAGCGGAATATCATGATATATTACGCATGAGTTTTGGTTTTTCATTTTAAAAATAAGTATTGGGTGAGACAGTTGAATTCGAATTTTGAAAGCGGGGTCTTGGACAGATTTAAGAAGACCTTTCATAAAATGACATTTCGGGGCGATGAGCATATTATTCCCAGAGACTATCTGGTGGTGATGAATATAGCTCCGTACATGGCCCGGCGTGATACCGCTTACGACAGGGCTGTCTACCTTCTCCGCGAATGCCTTTTTTCATATTCGGAAGAAGGCAGAAATGATATATATTCATCAGTTTTGAAGTTGCTGGGAATATGTATAGAGACAACCCGCCTGATAGTGAGCCCCACAAAGGATGGCAGAGATGAAAAAGGCACCGCCATACTTCAGTACCTTCTCCTTCTCAATGATACCATACTGGCGGCTTCAGCCATGGTACGCCATGAAATGGCACTTTTCGAGGATGAGGATACGCTCAGCGGTTTTATAGGCAAGGATATCTCCAAACAGTTCAGATCTACCGATGAGATTTTCAATAACAGCGAAATGAACATATACCATTGTATCAGCGAACTCGTTGACATGTCTGAGCCGACTATGGTTAAATACAGGGAATTTATGAAAAAAACCTTCTCTAAAAGTAACCTGAACAGATATGTGAAGGCTTTTGCCGAGTATCAGACCCTCTACGGTAACTTCAGTAAACAGGAAGAAAAATCCCCTGAAGTCAAACCCTGATTTTCCGCAGGCTGACAGACAAACAATATTTCAGCGCTTTCCGAGAACCCCGCTTTAACGCATGTCTTCCGTTATGCCCGGACCAGCTATGAACTCGCACTATAAAGTGTTTGTCATGAACTCAATAACTGTACTGAGTAGCTATTAAGTAAACTAATCCAAAAGTTAAGGCTTTATACTGGGTATGTGTGTTCCAAGCCCCACGGTACGCAATATACCACTCGGTACTCCGGCGGGTGGCTAACCCTTACCGGATAGAGGACTTTCGCCTCCTGTCTGTCACCGGCTTTGATCGGAGCTTTCTTTGAATTTTTAGACCTTACGGGAGAGTCTCAATAAAACTGCCCCAAATTCTGTTACCGCCGTTTTAATTTGTCCCAAATTCGCCCAATTTTTTTGTCCCTGAATTTTCTTGTTGTTATTTCCAGTTTGTAACAACATCAATCATAGCCTTAAATTGATTAAAGCACTTTTCCCCTTCTCCCCTTATAAATGGAGAAGCTGTGGCTGAAACTATTAATCCATTTTTATCATCAAATACATTTTTGATAAGTTCTTGGGTTTCAGCTATGATTTCTTCAGAAGAATTTTCATAAAATCGATTGATTTGAATATTACCTTCTAAGCACATTTTATTACGTGAAATTGCTTTTGCCTCTTGTGGCGTAATATCTCCCATGGGAGGGCCTTCAAAGGGATGGAGTACATCTGTTCCCATATCTATGAAACCTTGGATAACTTTTTTAATTGAACCATGGCTATGAATATGTATTCTACCTCCGGCATCATGAATAATATCAATTATTGGTTTGTCATATTTGACATTAAATTCATAAAAATCGTCCGGGCCATGAAGGGGTGGAACAATATATTCTTCACCAAGCATTGCGAAAAAGGGACCAATACCATTTTTAATCATATATTTGACACGATTAATAATAATTCCCATTTGCCGTTCACAAAGTTCATGGATAAGTTCACGTTCCAATATTGAAAAAACCGCAAAATTTTCAGATCCGAAGAGTTCAGCTACAAAACCAGCAGGATTTAATCCCAATCCTGTTGATACTATACCGCTTTCACCTATTTTGTCTTGAAGTTGGAAATAAGAATTGCAATTCCCTGAAAGTTTAGGCAAAGGCAATGATAGATATTTTGCAACATCATTTTTTTCTTTTAATAAGAAAGTTTCATGTAATCCCGGTAATCCCTTCAGGCTACGCAAATAAGAAGACTCCAGATTTCCCTTAGGAGTTTTTAAAATAGTAATTAGCCGTTCAAAATCTTCTGAATACGGTTCGATCTTTTGCTGGATAATCTGATTTTCTTCAAAATTAGTATAACTCCAGTCGAATTTTAGTTCAGTATATTTATCTAAATAGGTTTTTAAATGATCATAAGTTGAATCATTATCTGGAAACCCATTTCGAATATAAACTGCCGGTCTGTCTAATTTCTCACTAAAATAGCATCTGCGAAGGCGTTCTTTGCGTGTCATAAAAACTTTCTCCATTCTTAATTAATCACGCTTTTTGATATATATTGTTCTGCCAGTACTGATGGATTTGTCAATGGCATGCATTAAACGCAATATCTGAATTCCATCACCTATAGAACAGGCAGGTGGTGTTCCATTAAGGATGGCATTAATAAAGGAATCATGCTGCTCCATGAATCCTAGATGTCCAGATGAAGTCATTTCTCCATTTATAATTATTTTGTATTTATAAAGGCCATCGTTAGCATGAACACTCAAGGACCCTGCTTTTTCCGGATAATACGGATCTCCTTCTATCTTGCCATTTGTTCCAACTATCCCACATGTGGAATTCTGACAATTAGCCGAATGCTGGCTGAGAAGGAATGAAGCCTTAACTCCGTTTCCAAATTCGATTATTATCGCTGCAATTTCAGGAATATCCTTTTTATTGGGGCCAGTTGCACCAAGTGGATTACCGAATGCACATACCCTCAATACAGAAGCATTAGCCCAGAGTGTTAAAATATCCAGATAATGACATCCGCAGTCAAACAGTTTGCCACCATGATATTTTCGTTCAGTTCTCCATCCATTATTTTTTGTATTGACAAACATATTCCACCAGACATTTGTAACTTTCCCTATGGAACCGCCATTTATTATTTCCAAACATTTCTTATGAAAAGGACTCGACCGAACACAATATCCCAGTTGAAATATCTTTCTTGTTTTTCTTACATATTCATGGATTCTGAAGGCATTATTTAATGATTCGGTGAGCGGTTTTTCACAAAAGACATGCTTATCAGCCTGCAATGCCTTAATGGAAAAATCAGCATGAAGGTTTGTCGGAAGTGCTATCAATATTGCATCAACAATATTTGAATTCAGGATATCTTCATATTTTTCTGTAAAAAATATATTTCTGTCATTTTTATCCGATTGTTGTAAGAAACTTTTTATTTCATTGAGTTTTAAAGTGTTAATATCACAACATGCGGTAAGCTTGGCTTTTGGGTTTTTCAAAATCGCTCTTATATGTTCCATCCCCAGATTGAGCCCCACGACAGCATATCTCACTGTATTGATTTTCTTCATTTTATTGTGCATAATTGTTTTCACTCTGTAGTCAGAATTTTGAAAGCGCGACTCTTAAGAGGCACTTTAATTATATGATGGTTAACAGGATATATTTTCCCGTCCAGTGTATCTTTAACAACAGATGATTTCGGAATATTAAGCATATCAAAGTCTAATTTTATTGTTAGTTCATTGTCAGTATCTGTGTTGTTAAAGGGAACCAACATCAGTTTCGCGTCTCTTTTAAAAGCTGAAATCACTATATTTGTTGAAATAGGTGATAGAATCTTCAAGTATTCAGAGTTATTCCAGTATGGCAGGAACTCAACCTTTTCGTCCCATCCGAATTTATCCTGAGCATCTCGGACTGGCTGAAGATATCTAGTCAGATCTCCCATGAAACATTTTGAATCATGAATGAGTGCAAGTCCTATTAGATGATTCATCGGTTTCTCTGCTTTATCAGATCGCCAAAAACTTTTCATATCTTTCTTAAATAATTCAGCGGAACGCGCAAATTCAGAAAGAATTACAGTCGCAACTCCCCATTGGTGTGGCATAAATTCAGCTCTATATGTATCCAACGGAAGCAGATTATAGTAGGAGCTTTCATCTGCAACCAATCTAGTTAGAGTTTCTCCATCAACAAGTATGTCGGCAAATGAATGTACCGGCATCTGAATTTTCCCAGACATGTGATATGCAATAAGCGAATTTGGGTTATAAGTTTTCATCAATATATATATTCTCTTTGCAAGTTCCCTTGTTCCCAAAATATTGAAAGTGGGACAAAGTTTTCCTTCATTATCTTTCCATCCGCAACCATGTATTTCATTCTGACACATATGGCTTTCCCCAAAATCAAAATACAGACCATCAAGTTCCAATTCCCTGACTGCGTTGTCGGTGATGGAACAATAGAAATCCCTGTAATCAGGAGAATTTGGACATATCCAGACAAAAAGGTTTTCTCTTCCAATATTTTTATTATCCCATTGGATGGCGCGAGCACCGGGAACTTTTTTCCAGAGCTCTCCTTGCCATAAAAATTCTGGACAGTACGGTGACATTACCGCAAGAGAAGAATATGATAGGCAATTTTCTCCTTTTTTCTTATAATCATTTACCACGTCTTTTATTTTAATTATATTCTTAGGAGCAGGAACAATATAGTTAAAAAGAGGCGTGATAAGAGATTCCACAGGTCTGATTGTAAAAGCTACATTTCTTTTTACCCCTGTGCCAGAAGGTCTAAGTTTTCTCCAACTGGAAGAAAGGGGTTTTACAGGTGTAGGCATCAATCCAAAGGCTATTTCAGTTTTTCCTTCCAGGACAGTAGGAGAATCTATTACATTGAATTGTAATAAAACATCATTTTCTCTGGGGATTATTCCAGCGCTGGACTCAGGCTTCTTCAATATCCAGTTTTTTAAGTTTTCCGCAAACCATTGAAGTCCAACTTTTTCATTGCCTACCCATAATACAGGTTCTTCTGTTTTAAGATTCTTTGAAATGCCATTTGCGGGGAGTATGCCAGTCCCTTTTTTTACATAAAAATCCCCCAGATTTGTCAATGTCGCAACACTTTTTTTGAAAGGTATATTTAAAGATAATTTTTCAACTTTTACCGGGGTGCTAGTATGCAGATTGATGACAAACCACATAAATCCATCGTATTCGGCGCTTATATCAGATGAAATTGCAATGGTACCAATCATTCCTTCTTCATGAAATTTTATTTTTGTCGGACTTTTTTCATCACACAAAGAAGATTTTCTTTTATCTGTGAATTCTTTTCCGTCAATTATTGCTTTAATCCGGATGGGACCACTAAGAATGGACTCATTCTGCGATATTAATTGGGAAGGCATTATTCCATCATCAAAAACATATTTTCTTCCCCAGCAGTAAATAGTGTTTCCTGTCGTTTCCATAGGTGTCCACGGAGATGGAACTTTGTTGGAGATTCCTATTTTATTTCCCGCCCACGGTACACATAATGGATATTTAACAAAATCTTCAATATGTTCGTAAACCTTTCTCCCATCCGGGCAGATAAGATTAATATGTATTGCATATTCTCCATCGGGAATGGAAGTGATGTCGGTATCAAGTTCATATTTGAAGTTATTAGGCTGAAATTCCTTTTCAAAAACAGTTTTCCCATCTTTGTCCAAAAAGGAAATGCGTACAATATAATACTTGCCTGCCTCCGAAAGCATAGTTTGTTGTAAACCAAATCTGATAATTTCAGAGTTCGGCAATCTGTAGAAGTAAAGAATTTTCAAGGGATTTCCCGCTTGTGCTGAAAAAGGTATTTTTTGAAAAAAAAGCCTTTCACTATTCTCTGAAAGTGCCTCAAATGTTAAGGCTCCATTGCCTTTTATTCCTTCTCGCTTTATCAAAATATGAGATGTTCCATCATAAGTGTCGGTTTGATTATTGGCTGTAATCCATGTTCTGAGTTTTAATGGGTTTTCAGTAGTATCTGTTGCTACAGTTTGGAAATAAAAATCCAAGTATCCAGTTGAAAGATTCCCAATGGATTTAATGTACATTGGAGAAATTTTGTCCATGAATTTCAATTCTGAAAAAGCAACAGTATCTCCATAATTTCTTCTCACTGGAGATAATGAAGTATAAGCGCCGGAAGAGGCAAATGTTCGGCATATATTGAACCGTAAATTATTTTCATCCTCATCGGATAATAACCCAAGATTTTCAAATGGGATCGCCATTTCAAGTATCCAGAAGCCATTGTCAATTTTATTAATATAATTAATATTGGCATTCCATCCTGAGTCTCCATTTTTACTGTCATAAAGGGTTCCGATAGAATTAAAAATAAATTGGGAAATATTATTTTTCCTAGAATTAATATGTACTTCTATGGAATCATCTTGCCACACATTGACATCGTCTCTGTTTTTTACATTCGCGGAAAGTTTTTCGCCTACTGGGGTACGAACTCCAATATACAACTTTTCAGAACTTCTTGATATATATACAAGACTTTGTTCAGAACAAAACCGTTGATCCCATATTCCCAGAAAGCCCGTTGTTTCAAGGAAATATTCTTTCTCTCCGATATTCCCGTCAATAACGGGAGGATTCTTCGTTATTCCAACAGAAAAAATGGGATATTCAACATCTCTGGATGCTTTATCCTTAAATTTTTGAAATTCTTCACCAATCCTTTCTAATGGAAGAGGGACATTGTATATCCTTAGTTCGTCTATGAGTGTGATGCCTTTTCCGATCTCTGTCCATTTTTCAGGATTTCTTCCGCCAACATAAAAAGAGGTAAATGGAGTGTCTGGAATATTTTTTATAGGAGCTACATCCTTCAGGTCTCCATCCCAATAGAGCCTAATTTCATTTTGATCCCATGAGCATGCTACAAAATGCCAAGTCCCAGTCTGTAAGTTTTCAATAGGTGTATTTGCCATTGTCCATTGAGATTTGCCTTCAATTTCTTTTAGAGGACCAAATATAAATCCAAGTGAATTATTTTTCCCCACATATTTATATATTAATAAACGCGAATTATTTCCAATAGCTTCAAAAAAGATATGTACCTTTCTGTCATCAGGTTTCCAATCAATAGGTTTTATCCAAAAACAGACAGTTCCTTTTTCCAATGCGATATTGTTATTAGCATTATATGATTTTTTTAAAAACTGTTTTTTATCCTCTTCAATAAAATCTATTCCAGTTAAAAGTGCCTTACCTTCAATACCTTCAGACAGCTCATTATTAAAGGACTCTGCAAAAAGTGTTTCAGTTGCTGTCTGCGAAAATCCATTACTACTGATTAAAAAATACATAGACAGTATAATTATTTTTTTCATATTATACCTTTTTGTTTATATTTTCATATTGTTTTATGGATATGACGCATAATTGTCATCGGTAAAAAACCCTTTTTTCTCAATTTCTACATGATTATCTGCAAAAAGAGTGTTGGCAGACAAACCATGTCTCAAATGGGCCGCACCTGTACTGCCGGAAGGAATTATCCTTATTGTATATGATTGGCACAGTGGAGTAAGTGTTTGGTAGACACTGTCTGCCAATAGCCACTGTGTACTTGGTGTGTTGATATTTTTATAACTGTAGTAATATCCATCGGTATACCCTTCTCTCCGGAGTCCATATGTACTACTGATTGAAGCTGATTCGCTAAGGACTCCCCATTTGTACGGATAAAGAGAAGGGCAGAAAAAGATATTAGGGTTTTTTATATAATCGTAGTTCCATAATTTTCGTGTCCATTGCTTGTATGTGTCATCAGCCTTATACATACACGGGTAATATCCCCCATGATCTTCCGCATACATGTTTAGGCATAGCCCTAATTGTTTCAGATTATTTGTGCATACTATTCGTTTAGACACATCTTTTGCTTTTTTTAGAGCCGGCAGTAGCAAGCCTGCCATAATTATAATAATAACTATAACTATAAGAAGCTCTATTAATGTAAAAATCTTTCTTAGGTTTTTCATGTTGTTTCTCTTATTATAAGTTCAGGTGCAATCATGATTTTCCTATTCTCGAAATTCCGCATTGAAAGAAGGTTGCCGAATTCGGCAGCTATTGCCGCCTCGTTGATTGATATAGAAGTAAGTTTTGGATCAAATTCGATTGCCCATGGGGTATTATAATATCCAACCATTTTATAATCACGACCAGGACAAAGATTCAATTCCCCAAGTGCATTTTGAATTATTCTGGCATTACTGTCTGAAAAGGCGAAAATGCCGTCTGGACGATGTTTTGATTTAAATCTTTTAATTATTAATTCAAGATAACTTCTATCCTTTGTAGGGAAAACATCTTCTTCTTTCCTAAGTGTTTTTCCTTTTTCTGCGTATGCCAGCTCAACGCCCCTTAACATATCAGTGCTAATTCTGCAATTTTCATAAAAATGAGAAGGAATTATAATAACATTCTTACATCCAGTTTCGAGAAGATGTTTTGTTGCAATATATGCGCCTTTCTGGTAATCAGAAAGAATATATGTGGCAGAAAATTTCAAGTCGCTTTCATAACGATTAAAAATAACAAGATTCGTTTTTTTATTCAACCACTTACTGAAAAACTCAAAAGGTAAATCGTACATACCATCAACTGCCAAGAAGTCAGGAGATGAATCGAGAAATGATTTTATATAATTACCAAGATTTTTTTCAATATTCTGACGATCTAATCCTGATTCGACGTCCAGAAGCACCGGAAAATAATGATTTTTTCGTATTTCTCTTGTCATTAAAGTATGAAGATTACCATATACATGGCCCACATTTAACATAATTAAGCCACCTAATCGAAGTGCTGGTTTGCGTTCTTTTATATCAACTATAATACTTCCAACTCTAGGTTTCCTAGAAATTAACCCTTCCGATTCAAGAGATGACATAACTTTGTTAACAGTACCTCGATTCAATCCATAAAATTCAGCCAGTTTTTCTTCTGGAGGCAAAATTCCATCGGCATATTTTCCCTTGAGGATATTATTTTTAATATTTTCCCTTAGTATTTCATATTTATTTTTAAATTTCAATTTCAAAACTTGCATTACTCAATACCATATTTGTTGATTTGTTCGACAATATAATTATAACCTATATTATAATTTTGTCAAGCCATTATGTGAATTTTTATTTTATTTGAAGGGGATTTTAGTAATGTGAAAATTGAAAAAGTAAACGCACCCCCCTCCAAGTCTCCAAGAGCATTTAGTCTGACAAAAAGGGTGGGGTGCAATAAACCTGACAAAGCACAGTATTGCCGCATCGCAAGAGTTATGCATAGGGCGCGCTCCGA
>LBWG01000026.1 GCA_000993535.1 Candidatus Uhrbacteria bacterium GW2011_GWF2_39_13
CATAAACTATTTTTTCGACTGTTCCATATTCATTGCGTGTTTTCCAAACGCTTCTCACGTTAAGCGGAATTCTTTTTCCCGGCATATCTCCGATTAACTCTTTAATCTTTCCGCGAAGTTTGGACTGCCATTTTCCTACATCGCTCCCGTCATAGCACAATTTCTGTTCTGTATTATCCATCAGATAACGATGATATTCCGATGGAGAAAAATAAAACTTTTTACTGCTCATTTATGACACCTCTGTATGGTTTGATATTGATCTTTAAAGTACTAGTTTTTCATCAGTTTTTCCAGAGTGTGTCCTGACGATTTGCGGGAATTTGTTTTGCCTGGAGCCATTCGACACTACCATCTGAAAACAATACATTGGCTCCGCCCATATGCCGGCATCTGTCAACAGTGCCTCCCCCAGTTGACTCATAAGGACCTTTGAGACTAAATGCTCCACCGCTGTAATCAGGTTTATGGGGATAATTGCCAATGTTATAGTGAACAGAATCTGAAAGCAACAGAATTTTATTTCCTCTGGAAATCTTACTCACATCATTATTTCCCGTAAAATTACTGTTCATCCCGTAATGAAAGCCGTCCTCGCCTTTTTCTGTAAGCGACGGACAGCGGAATACTGATCCGCGCTTACTCCATGGATTTTTCTGCTGTTTCAGGAGTTCAGCCATCCATGTTGTTTTAGAGGCGGCAGACCAGGAAGGGGGAAGTTTTCCGTCGCGTTCCTGAGCATAAAGAAACAGTAGAACTCCCAATTGGCGCAGATTAGAGGCGCATACGGCTTGGCGAGCTTTTTCTTCAATCAATAAAAGAGAAGGCGCACTCTTATCCAGAAGCAGGGCAAGCACCAACGCTACATGTTCCCATCCATTTTTCAAGTCAATGCGGGTAAGACGAAAATTTATTTTATCCCTCAATTTTTCGCCCAACGCAAAAGTCTCCTTTTCTGTCTGTGCAATAAGATATAAAAGCCCGGCCAGATCCCTGATGCGTTTCTGTTCCGTACCGGGATTTAAAATATCCTTTAATTTATCCGGTGCTTTAAACAAGACGTCTCCGGGATATTTCCTGCGGGCAATTGGCAATGCTTTGTCAGCAATAGAAGAGGCCTTTTCGATATCAAGGGAGAGAAAATGACACAAGGCCTCCAGGCTGAGTGAACTTAGCTGAGTAGGGATATCTTTTTCAAGCATTTCAGACGTCTTCTGAAATTCAATGGCGGCCATTGAATACAAATCATTGTCTCCCGCCTTTGCAGAAAGAAAAATCCTGTAAGCTTTTGCAAAATCGCCAGGAAAACCCGCGTCTTCAATTCCGTATTTCTCGTTTTCATCGTCAATTATCTTTTCTGTTGACTTTTTTTTTAAGGTGATTGTGCCGAATTTGGCGGGATTGTGGTGGCTGGAGGTCATGGTCGGCGACCAGCAACTGTAATGAATCGTATTTTTTTCGGAACGGTTGCGGACAAAGTTCCCGGTCATTGTGATTTTTTCCAGGTCTTTACCGGCAAGTCCGATATCTGCAATAGGTATCTTTGCTTCAAGCGTCCACGAATCAACGTTTCTCTTCACGGCGGTTTCTATGCCGCTGTTCCATTCGGAAGGGGTTCTGCCCAGTGCCTTGTAACCGTAATAACCATCCCATAAAGTGCCTCCGGCATTGACTGCAAACTGATAATAGTTCTTTTCGACCCCCGGAGTGGGATTAAGAAAAATTTCAACGGATTCATCTTCCCATATATAAGGCCGTCCATTGGAATCTTTTTCTTTGCAAAGAGATTTCAACGCGGCTTGCTCCACTGCGTCAATATAATTTGTAAAGAACAGATAGAGGTTTTTGTCATCAAAACAAATCATGAGCTTCGAGGCATATGGAACAGTTTCCCCTGTTTTGGATACAAATTCCATGGGCACTATATCTTTCCAGCACTGATCATCGGGGACTCCGTCAATTTTAGGTGCGGAGGATATTTCCTGACAGATGCAAGAGGGGTTTTCGGTCAATTTTGCATTTTTGACCCTGCTTTCCAGCGGAGAAACCTCTGAAATTATCAAATCAACCCTTTTCTGTTCGGAAGAACCTTCAACGGTTTTAGCCCTTGCCTCCCGGAGGAACTTCATCAAGCCGTCTATTTCCTGGACTGTATAGAGCCTTGTATAAAATTCATTGTCTCTTCCGGGTAAATCCCGTGACCAAAGTTCCTGGGCCTTTTCCCAGAATTTTTTCATTTCAGCGGAAGCAGGTCCGTAGAAAAAGGAATAGTATTCATCCAGCAGCCGATTTATATCGGTATCCGTGTCCCACATAAGCTTGGCTGTCACATAAAAATTAAGGTGTGTCAATCCGGGAAAACAGGCTTTTCTTTGTTTGGCGCCTTTCACCCATGTCTGGGCCTCAATAAAATCACCTTTGCTCTTTCCTCGGAGAAACTTGAAATCTTCAGCAATAATACGGGGAAAAACCACCGGAACATTCCGTAAATACGGAACGTAACTGACCCAAATATAATATTCCCAGCAATACAGATTTCCCTGCTTTATTTTATTGTTCCAGTTTTCAATCATTTCGTTATAACGCTTCTTGTATTCCGTATCCCAGTAATTTCTTCTGGTTTTGCATATCATCACCACCACATTGGGGCTCAGTTTTTCAAGCTTGTCGGGAATATCCAGATAACCCCTGTAAGCGCAGCACCCTATGAATTTGTCCGGATGACTTTTATAAACTTCTTTAGCCACCTTATTCACAAAGTTCCAGATGTAATTTGAAAATTTTCCGGTATTGCCTTTTTCTTTATCTATCTGTTTTTGACATTCCGGACATTCGCAGATTTTTACAAGCCCATCGTTAGGCATAACGGGAAAAATATACTGTTCTGGATTTGTGTCAAAATATTCCCTTGCCTCTTTTACAAAAGCCTTCAGTACATCCGGATTGGAGAGGCAGAGATTACCGCGGCCTCCACAACTTATGCTAAAGTCTCTTTTTCCGTCTACCAACGCAAAATATTCGGGATTTGTGTCTTTATATTTTCTGCACAAAATGTAGAAAGAGTGATTGATATTGACAGGAAACGGGGCACCGAAACCTGCCCGGCGATACCACAAAACGCTGTCATCATCATCACAGAAATCACAATTGTACAGAAAGCGGTATTCAAAATCAGGAGTTTTAGAGATAGCGATTTTTTCAGGAATTTCAAGAGTCTTGCGATTTGGCAAAACTTCTCCCAATTCTCCCGGCATGTACCATCTTGCGCCACAGAATTTTTCAAGGAAATTATATACCGCAAAAAGAATTCCCGTTTCACCATATCTACTGATTTTGAGTTTTCCAGAATAACTTTCGCTCATGCGGAAAGGATGGCTTCTGCCCTCCATCGGCTTGCCATTGTAATCTCGGCCGAAAAGAGCCAGCCAACGCTCTCCCGATATTATCTTGAAACCGTCATAACCAAGTCCGGACAGATCCAGCCCTTTTGATTTTAATACCTCATCATAACCGACATAAATCAGTGTTTTGTCCGTTTTTTCCGGTACTGAATTCATAATCTGCAATTCAGCCCCGCTGATCTTCTTCAGGTATGTTTGCAATTCCTTTGCAGCGTATATTACTGCATCGGATGCTTTTGGGGGAATTACAATAACCGCTTCAGGTTTGCCATCTTTGACAAGCGATATTGCAAAACTTGAAAACGAAAGACAAATAACTGATATCACCGTAATTATTCCTCTGGCAATATCCATTGAACAAAAATTCACTCTCTGAAAGATTAGCGGTTCTTTCTCCATGCTTCTGAATTTGCTTCTGCTCATTTTCATTTTCCTCTGCTTGTTAATATAAAATTTGTTAATGCCACAATTTTAGTGATATTTGCAACAGCCCTGCCTTATTCATAATTTTCTTCATATAAATCTGCTGATAAATCCAAGCAATTTAATACGGAGGGGAAAAACGGCCTTCTGCCTGAAAACTTGTATCGTTATTTATAAAATAGAGATCAGTGCCTGCCCATGAAGACGGAGCTTTGTAATACTTGGCATGTTGGTCGGCAAATAAGTAGACAGAACCGTCAGAATGCCTCCTTCTGCCATAATAATAAGCGTCCTTGAAATTCTGAGCCGTTGTCCCGGTATTACTGTAATTACCGTAGGTAAATGATGCATAACATGCGGATTCGCATAATAGAATAAGCGCGGAAGTTTTTTTGACTCTAGAGGCTAATATCCAGTTTGTGCCGCCATTTTTGATGTCCGGAAAAACATAGCCGTTTACGGCATAGCTGAGATTATAATTTGTATATGTTACAGGGGTTTTCAACGTATTCGGACACTGGTTTACACTGCCATCATATGCTTCAACTGTCCCGGAATATTTAAGTTTAATTCCATAATCTCCAAGAGTTTCATACCAGTAATGACTGATATCCCCCGGGATTGAGATATTCGCAGGAGGATAAAACGCGAAGTCAAGCACGTACATTTCTGTCGAAGCTCCGATTTGTTTCTGATTATTAATACATTTTATTCTTCTGGATGTTTCCTGCGCCTTTTGCAACGCTGGCAAAAGTATGCTTGCCAGGATAACAATAATGACTATCACAACGAGCAATTCAACAAGCGTGAATGCTATACGACAACTAATTGATATTTTCATATTCAGGTTCTCGTACTTTCTTTAATGAATCAGATAAAGTCACTTCTTCTGGAATTTCCAGAAACGTTTCCTGTGAACGGAAAAGCATTTCAACGGTATGCCTGCATAAATTTTTCTTGTCCGCCGAGATATTAACTGCCGCAATATCGTCATAGGAATTGCGTTCCTCATTCTTGCCGAAACGTATTACAAAAAGTTCGTCAGGACACTTTATCCTGTTTTCAAAAACATATCTGCACAGCCCGTAAAAGGCAGGTTCCGTAACCAGAATGCTGTCAGAACTTTTCCGTTTATCCAACGATAACATGGCTGAATATCCGTCTTCTTCTTCAGAAAAGATGCCATGAACATACTGCACGTCTTGAACCAAAGAAATCCCTTTCAAAATGTCCTGTGTAGTTTCTTTCCTTTCCGTACCAGCTATCAATGTCAGTTTTTTTCTCCCTAACGAAGATGCTGTCATAATGGCTCTCTGAACACCATTAACAATATTATGTCGGATATTAGGTGTTCCTTCAGGAAGAATGTAATTCCCTATTATGACATAACGCAGATATGGCAAAGCTCTCAATAATTCTATCAATTCCTCATCTAATTCTCCCGTTACCGCCAAACCGTCTCCGGTTTCCGGTCTGAACCAACGCAAAAACTCCGCCTTGTCTGAATTCTCATTTACAATACAATTCAATCTGTATGATTTGGCTTCATCCTGAAGCCCCGCTATCAGACTGTTGTAATAAGGATGATTGTATTCTTTGCCGAACTGGCAGAACCACAGATTTCCCATGGAAACTTTCAGCTTGTCTCTTTTAAAGTTTCCTATGTAAAGACCACTTGAAGGCTGAATTTTCAGGAAATTATCGCCAACAAGAAGCTTGACCGCTTCCCTGACAGTCTGCATATTGACCTTATATTCGTCCTGAAGTTTCCTCAAACAGAAAAAACGCTCACCTGATTTATACCCGTTAAAGAAAATCTCTTTCTTCAACTGAATATATATCTGATAATATTTGGGAAGAATGGATTCCCGTATTTCTTCCATGCATATAAACTTGTTCATAATAAAACCGCACCATGCCAAACCGTTATGTATTTACATAACAGTTTAACATGAAAAAAGCTTTCTGTCAATAGTCCGGAGAAATTTTCTTCCATTTTTTCCTCGCGTACTGTAATCGGCAGCCCTGTACAAAAATAAGACTCAGTGATTTAACGGAGAGTTGACGGGGAAAATGAGTTGAAAAATCTGTTTTAAAGATAGAAATCCTGGATGAATTCTGATAGATTACGATTCGAAGATAAAAATCAGAGGCAAAATCAGCCTTGATTTGTGTTCATTGACAATAAGAATTCAACCGAAAATGATCCGGAAAAATGAAAGAGATATTAACAAGATTGTCGGTTACGCTACTTCTCGGTAATAATATTTCAGCAAGCCGCAGAGACGTTCTTTGCATTTGATTTTGCCATAGGGACAGTCGATGGAAAAAACAGGAAATGGGATGCAATTACCCAAACCCTGATGAAGGTATTAGTTCTCACGGAGTAGCTGTTCATTGATATCTGTCGAACTGAGCTGGTGGAGCATGTACAGCACGGCTTTCCAGAAAAGTTTTTTCATACGACACTCTTTTTTCATGAATAAAAAAGTCAATATAGAATGGGAAAGTCTTATGACAAGGCACGGGTATAGGCTCTGGTTACAATATACGTGGTGAATAGTTTGCAGTAAGCATATGCTCAAGGAAGGAACTGAATTATGACACCCTCCGATGGCAGCAAAAATCAAATTTGCAGATTGAACTTAAATTTCAGATAAAAACTGGAATAGGGGAAAAGGCTGGAAACAGAGAATATTGTCACCTCTATAATAGCTCGAAGTCCGATAATTCGGGAATGAAGTTTTTTAGAAAATTACACTCAAAGCTAAAAGCCTCATTATAAAGACCTAAGAAGAAACAGAAAACACAAATCCCTGTGAAGTTTTTTAATTTGTTGCATTTTCTGTAAACTTTTTTTAAAAATTTTCATCGCTCTTAACCTGTTTATTATAAACTTCTGACAAAAACAGAGAACAGTAGAGAGCATTTCATTTTTTATTTGATACCCTGCACCATCCATTTTTTGCGAACCGGAACTCCCCGATTTTTTGACCTGCTCTATATCCCTTTGTACCAAAGGGTTTTGCGAGAATAGACCTTCTTGAGAGAGCAAATGGAAAGGCATGTTTTTAAGGAAATTTTCAGGTTTTGCTCTCTGTTTCTCCGTTCGACGGGGGGTACCCCCGATAAAATGAAATTTTTTAAAACCATTTCTATTCATTCATTTTGAACGACATACAGCTATTTCCTCAAAAAAGCCACTTTTTTCCGTCCTGTTTTAGAGCGTCTGGTATCTTCATTCAATCCGATTATGCGAACCCAACTCCCCGTTTCTAGCCTCAACATGCCTGTTCTGGGAAGCTTTTTAGTGCCTGTTTTTCGGAAATTTTTCTAAAAAGTTTCATGTTTTTGACCGGAATCCGCACTCCGACCACCTTGAAAAGCTCCTATTATTATCTCATGCTAACGATATTGAAATCATACTCAAAAAGTTAATGGAGATATTTTAAAGATGAATAATTTCAATATTTCCCCAACTTTTTTGTAGATACTCAGCTATAAGCCGACGATGGCAGTGTTCTGGTGTTGCTTCTGAACACAACAAGCAACTGCCAGATATTTGTTCTTTTACTAATATCTTTTCCACACAACGCTTAGTCATTAACTCCACAAATTGCTGTTCATAAGTTTGCCAATCTCCGCCATTTTTTTTATACGCATCAAGAATCTCCTGTGTAGGAGCTAGTTCTGGAAGATGAATATAATCAATGTTACATATTCGACGCAGAAAAAAACGTAAATCTTCTTTTTTGGTAAATCCAGCAAGTTGAGAAACATTATTAAGGCGTACATCTACGACTCGTACAAGTTCAGTTTTTTTAAGACAAGTAAAAAACTGCTCTGCATTCTTCTTTGTAAAGCCAATCGTAAAAATTTTCATAAAATCTCCATTTTATCGTTAAGTTCCATCGATTCATCTTGATAAGCAACTCGCTCTCCTTGTATTGCGTAAGCTTCGATAATAAAGTCTTTCTGTGGTTTAAACATATCATCTTGAGGGAGTTTACACATCTCTAATAAACGAATTTCCATTGCATTATGGGTTTCGAGAGAGCCATCATAGTGAATATGGTTAATGGGAATACCGCTTTCAAAGAGTTTTCTGGCCACTAATAATGCACGATGGCAATTTATGGGATCCTTTTCTACACACATAAGAGCTATCTGATAATTATTCATACCTTGTGTTATACGCTTTATTCCCTCGTGAAAATTAGCTTCTTTAGCTAAACGGTCATATTGAACTTTACCTTGGACATAGCAGGAAATGTTATTACTGCGCGCCCCCAATTCCTTACCAAGAAATACATATGCAATGTCTGCGTTAGTCAATGCTTTTTTAAGTGCTTCACTGGAATATTGGGGAACCCATCGACTATATGGGGTAGACCGGACATCTGCTATTGCAGTAATGGAGTGTTGGTGCAATAATTCAATAAATTCTTGAATACTGTGATTTGAATGTCCAATTGTATGTATAACTGAACTCATTGAAATCGTCCCGGGTAAAGAACTGCCGCTATAAGTTTATAGTAGTAACCTTTATAAACATCGCCAAGGCTAACGCATAACAAAGGTTTGCCTATTTCATATTGACCATCTGGCATAGCAAGATATTTTTGTTCAATAAACGGATCTGTTATACCTATCCGATAGTTATGTTTATGATATTCAAAATCTCCGAGAACAGCTCGCTTGGAATCAGGATAGTCGAGAGTCTTTCGACCGACATGGATATTTAACTTGTCAATAGTTATAAGCAACAAGGAAGTTCCATCCTCCTCCCCGACAGGAATACGGTCATTTTCCCCCGAATAACTACTTTGACCGATGGACCATAGTGTACGTGGTGTATCAATCCACGGCAGAACATTATTAAATGTCATCCTCCCTTTCTTTTCCCAGTAATATTCGGAATCAATCAAATGGTTTTCTTGCTGATGTTTCGATGGACAGGGAGCTTGATAATTTATCTGTATAATATCAAGCAGTTGAGGATCGCACCCATTTTCATATTGCATTTCTTTTTTTGATATTTCGTGCGTGTTTCGAATACTAATCGGGCGCACCCAGCCGCCGAGTCTATCTTTATGCCACTCTTTTCCTGCAATACAGCGTCCAGAAGTTTTACGGGAATTGGCAAAGCAAACAATCGTTTTTACATAACTCATAAGCACTACCTCCCTTTGAAAAATATAACACTTCTTAACAGATAATTCTTCGTCATTTTTGAAACATTATCTATTTCGACGAACAACAATTTTTTTACTTTATCGTCGCCCAATTTAATAAAAACAAGGAAACTTAATATCCCTCATAATCATGCTCTAGTTTGCTGACGAATTCTGCTGGAGAGATTTAGATTAGTAGAACTCCACCCTCGTTGATTTAGCAATTGAATAACCTCATTATAAACTGGTTGCCCCCGTTCTGGGTCTGCAATTGTTACCAACAAGGCTACATTTTGTGGTCGCCGATCAATTCCAGCATGGTCTCGGTATAAGACTTCCAAACGTAATCCCCATTCATCTCCTTCAAGTCGTTTAAATGATTTTTTATAAACTTTGACCGGAGACCATTTGAATCCATGAGTGATTTGGCTTGTCTCGAATAAATCTTTAACATCTTCCGGCTGTAGTTTTATATCACCACGATGGCTTGGACGACCACTGGCAGTAGTTCCAGAACGGCGCCCGATTGAAACATCTACATTTACTTGACAATATTCCGCACCGGCACGAGGAAGCAATGGAGGATCATATACCAGTGTGACAAATAATTCACCACGATATGAACCATCGAGGTTTTTCAAACAGCCAGGTAACGGAAAACCACCCCGATCAAATTGTTTCTTCAACGGAATTAATTGAGGCTCAAAGATCATTGTGGCATTCCACGGCTGGCATATGGATATATCATCAACATCCTGAGGAACACCAAATCCTTTGTATATAAAATCTTGTTGCCGGATGGATTCACCTCTTAAGACCGCTGAGTGAATTATTAAAGCTTTAGCTAAATTGGCGGAAATATTATTGCTTCTTAGCTGGGATAGTATAGCTGAAACCCACGGGGCAGAATAACTGGTACCTACTCTTTCTACAAGATTACCATTCGGATCGGTAGATATTATTCCAAGCTGGGAACAATTTCCATGCTTGTCAACATTACCCCCATAATGACATACTTCAGGTTTTGGAAGAAAGGCTGCGCCGGGCCCTCTTCGCGAAAATGGAGACGGAGCCCATTTTTTTACAATGGAATTTGCATGTTCTAAATGCGCTACAGATCCGACAGTGATTCCCAGCGCAGTATCTGCCGGCGGGGCTATTCGATCAATTTCTCCAAGCCCACTTGTTGGAGGCCATTCTCTCAATGTGTTATGGTTACCTGCACTATTGACAAAGGTGACTTCATATCTGTGTTGTATTTCGTCAAGAGCCATAGCAAAAGCAGAAAAGGAAGCGTCCTGACATGTCCCGATTTTATTGTTTATAGACAAATTCCAGACTTTTACCGCTGGGTATTTAGGAATTACACGGCGTATTGTTTCCAGCAATGAATATTCATTTGTTCCACCTTTAGGCAATGCTACAATATCAACGATTTTTGCTTTAGTTTTTGGAAAAATAGATTCTCCGTGATTAAAATTACGACCATTAACAATTAGGCCTGCAATAAACGTTCCGTGTGAATTGTCTTGATCTGCGAGTGGAACATCTTCTTCATCACGGTCGATAACCCATGGTTGGAGAAAAGTGTTGACAGGAGATATTCCAGTATCAATTAATCCTACCACAGGATACATTTCGTCATCCGGTTTTGGAAAATTATCAACATCAACAGTACCTACCGGCAAAGACTGCGATTCGATATCAAACTCTGTGAAATTAGTAAGACTTTGAGTCCCCACAAAATCTGCAAGCTCACCGATCTGTGAATCATTTTTACATATCACTTCATATATATTGAGATCGCGAGTATAGTTTAGTTTTCGGGGGCTAGGAATATTCAATCTCTTGGAAAGTTCAAATAATTGAGATTCGAGTTCTTTATTAAATCCAATTTCTCCATGATTAAACAATCGTAATTTGAATGATTTTTTTGAGGCATCGAAATCTTGCGACAATTCAACTTTATATGGAGATATTGAAATCAATGTTGAGATTGCTGCATTTACGGCACCTGTTTCCTTGATAAACGACTTTCCCAGTTCAAGCAACCCCCTCGGGGACAGTCGTATCAACAACGTTCCGAAATTCTCACAGCCGATTATGGGACATGTGCTATCATAAAAAAGAGCAGTGGGGCGATGACTTTTGGCAATGGCTTTCTCCTTCAATACGACTCGTGCTACTGCAGGAAGGTTCGGATATTTATCGAAAACAGGCATAAACGTACTATAAACATTTTTGACCTCTGCTACGAAATGTCGTTTATGTTCTGGAGTCAAATCTTCTTCATCAAAAATTTTAGGAGCACTGCCTCCTGGTTCTGGTGCAACCAAGTCATTTTCGCTTGTAAAGATTACCTTAATCGGCAAACGCTCTTTAGCTTGCTCATTATCATTCATTATGAAATCTCCACTTCATTTATCTTTCTTGATATTGTTGCATTTGATGTAGAAAATAATTCTGCCATCTTACTCTGGGAAATTTTCCCTTTGAATTTCTCGTTGAATATTGCCAATGACGCCGAATCTTTAATATCAAAAGAAAATTGTTGGGGAAGTTTTGCTGAAATAAAATCCTTAAGAAGAGCATCACCATCACGTGTCTTCTTTTTAGATAGAATAGACTGACGAATGGCATTTTCACAAATTTGTTTTATTGCAGCACCGCTTAACTCTGAAGCGATGTCCGCCAACTGAGTAATGTCAATTTTTGAAGTTTTGTAATTCTTCAAAAATATTTCTATTAATTGCTTTCTTTCCGGCAATGAAGGCAAAGAGAATTCGAGCTGATACGTAAATCTACGCCAAATTGCCGGATCAAGTAAATGGTGATGATTGGTAGCCGCTAAAAGGATAGTGTTATGATTCAATGAATCAATGTTTTGTAATAAACTTATAACGACTCTTTTGAGTTCTCCCAATTCATATTGATCATCTCGTAATTTTGCTATGGCGTCAAATTCATCAAGAAATAGAATACAGGGCCGCGAATTGGCATGGTCAAATAGTAGGCGCAAATTTTTTGATGTACTACCCAAATATGAAGATATCAAGGAATCTGTTCGGGCAGTCAACAAAGGCAGTTCCAATTCAGAAGCGATGTATCGTGCCAATTCTGTCTTACCCACGCCGGGAGGACCATATATCAACATGCTTGGAGATATACCCACTCCACTGGTCATCAGTTTTGCCGAATTTCTTACATAACTGAGGAATTCCTTGACTTTTTCTTGCATTCCATGAGGCATTACAATTGCGACCTCGCCTTTATGCAGGAAGGATTCATCTGCCAATGACAGTCTGGATTCTGAATCAACTGGAAGCCTTGTGGTTAGAAGGTTTGAGGCACTTGCAATATCATTAGTTGTATTTTTAAGATGTCTTAAAAGCATGTTAGCGGTAGATTCATCCCCCGCCTGCTTTAGCTTTTTTGATAATTGCTCCAAGTAGGCTAAGACCCTTTTTTTATCTCCGCTCAAAGCCCCTTCAATAATCCGTGATATTTCAATAATATATTCCATAGTAATATCAATCACACTCCTTGTTTTAATGGAAAAATAATGGCTTTTTTGAAAAAAACAAATCTTTTTTGAAAAAAGAGGCAATATTTTTGGAAAAAAGAGGCAATATTTTTGGAAAAACTATCCTTTTTCTGAAAAATATTCATAAATGGATGACGATGATATACCAGTGAAACCTTCAAAAAAGCTTATATCAAAAAGATGTTTCGCTGTTTTTGGGTGAAAATTCTGAGTGTTTTGTACATGGATATTGTAAACGGATGACTTCTTCATAAAACATTCATCAAAATCACTGATTGAAACCAAGATATAGAGCAGGAGTTACTATGAGGCGAATTCCTCAAAGAGCATCTTTCTGAAGCGACATACTTTTATTTTCGTTGAGAGAGCCTCGCTTTTATACCTTTTAAAACTTCCTGCGAGGGATAGAGTTCATTGTCCGTGAACTCGCCATTTTCGCGTCTGCGGAAGACTTCCACGGCGAGCGGTTTCAGCCTTTTCGGCCAACCTCCTTCGGGATTTTCATGCTCGTCGGGATGGAGACCTACATAGATAAAAGCCAACGCTTTCCATGCATTCAAAAAAGTTTTCTTGTCAAGCTTTTTAAAATTCCCATTTTTCAGGACTTCCTTCAAAATTGCTCTTCTCTTTTTCATCATGTTCACCTTTCTTTTTAAGCGCTTATTTTGAAAAACTGCCGTTGCTCGCTCCAGTTGTCCGGAAAGCCGTCGAGAAGCTTAGCGAGGCTCAATCCGTCCGGCTCGCATCCGTCAAGGATGTTCTCCTGTAAGTCAGGGGCAAGATTGACTAGATGGAGGATGCGTCCCATGTAGGAACGGTCGAAGTTGATTTTCTCGGAAAGCTCCTGCAGGTTCCTGATCTCGCCGGATTCAATCGCGTCCACCCATGCGTGGGCCCTTGCCAAAGCCTGGATCAGCGCCGACTGGGCGAGGGCTTCGGCTTCGGTGTTCGCGCCGTCAAGCGTATCAGTGGCAATGATTAGCTTCCGCCCGTTTTTGTGTTTGACGACCAA
>LBWG01000027.1 GCA_000993535.1 Candidatus Uhrbacteria bacterium GW2011_GWF2_39_13
AATTACCAGTACCTGCTCGCGAACGGCATGAAAAAAATCGGCGACGGAAGTTGGGCCCTCGCGAGAAAGAAAAGCGGAATTCTTGAAAATTACAGACTGTCGAAACACAAACGAAAAATCAAAGCGGCAAAGAAAACCACACTGAAAACCGTACGTAAAAATAATAAGAAAAACACAAAGCCTGGTAAAAATAATTCGAAAGGCAAAAGAAAATGAAGATGACAAAAAGGGATTTTGTTGTAAAAATCGCGACTGAACTGGACCTTAAACAAAATGCCGTGGCATCGGTTGTCCAAAAAACATTTGACTATCTGTCGGATGAACTTGTCCACAGCGGAAATATTGAGTTAAGGAATTTCGGCGTTTTCGAAATTGTTATCAGGAAGAGTCGCAAAGGCCGTAACCCCCAAAAGCCCGAAAAAGATGTAATTATTCCAGAACGGGTTGTTGTCAAATTTCGCGTTGGAAAAGAGCTTAAAAACCGGGTCAAAAAACTCAAGCCCGCCAGTCTGAAAAAGTAAATAGAACCTGTCCGCAAAAATGTAAAAAATTAAAAATGAGAGAGATGCCTATTGCTTGAAATGGTGTAAATTATTCAAAAACGACCAAATCCTTGAAAAAAAACTTTTTAAACAAAGATGTGTAAGCGGCATTTCTAGGGCATATCATACCTGATGTCATTTCTGTTATTTTTTAAATGATTTGGTTATTTGTAATATGACTTTGCAGGTTCCCATTTGCCAGGGAGGAATTCGTCTTGGCAATTATATATGCCAACATCCGGGCAGAACCACCCGGATGTTACCTCCGATCAACAGTTCCCTTTTACTGGTTTGGCTGCTGGAAAGCTACCGTAGATTTACCGTACCATATTCTTGAGACAATTTATACTCTCTCGTAACTTTTCATTTTGCCCGCCCTTGTAGAAAAACAGGTCGGCGCTCTGGACTTAATTGAAATTTCGAGGCTCATTACCATGCCTGTGTGTTTCCCTGTGAACGCTTCCCTACGCCCTTGCTGTACGTCAAGGCATCACTTGGGGTTCCGGCGGGTGGCTACCCCTTACCGGATGGAGGACTTGAACCTCCTGTTTGTCACCGGCTTTGACCGGCGCTTCGATTAACAATTGTACAGTACCCTTCAGAAACTCGATGAATTATGATGTCCATCAGTAAATGCTATATCAGGTTCAGCAAGGATTTTTTTTCGGTAGTTGCCTGGAGTAAGTCCGGTATGTCTTTTAAAAAGTTTGGTAAAGGTTTCCGCTTTCTCAAAACCCGATTTCTGGGCTATTTCTCCAAGTCTCAGTTTGTTATTTTTAAAAAGCCCTATGGCATGACTGATACGTCTCTGGATGCAATATCTCATCAAAGAGACACCCATCCTTTCAGCAAACATGTTTGACAAATATGTTGGGTTCAATCCAACAATTTCAGCCAATTTTTTCAGAGACAGGGGCTTTTCGATATTCCTTTCAATGTAATTGAGGATCTCATATATGGTAAACAGTAAAGATGATTGTGTTTTATTCATTTTTTCCAGAAAAGGAATAATAATTTCTCCCAGAAGGCATCTTGATTCAAAGAGACTTACAGTGTCATTACGGAGATGTATTTTACAGAGTCTTTCAAAAAGTTCTTTGAAAAAGCCGGAATTTTCAAGCATTATCTCATATTCTGTATCAAAGACGGAAAAAATATCAATATTGGACTTAAATATATAAACATTAAAATGAAGCCAATATTTCACAAGCCTGCCATCACAGCTGAGATGTACCGGCGTAAACGGCGGAATCAGATAAATCTTCCCGGGGGTCAGATTATATTCCCTTTCGTGATGGACAGCCACGCCATGTCCCTCAATGGGCATATAAAGCCTGTTATAAGGGATTATGCAACTCTCATGCTGGAAATTGTTGGTGTTCCACTCCCGTCCCAATGTCTGAAAACGAACTTCAGTAATACTGAGACTGAGTTCTTCTGAAAATTCCGAACTTTTACGCATATCTGTATTTTTTACTGTTATTTCTTTAAATTATACTTATTATTAAAAAAAAAGCTGTTTTATTTACTGTTATTTTAATGTAAAATTATAAATATTCAAATGCGGAGATTCACTATGAACATAAAAGATAGACCTGATACAAAATGGTTTACAGACGGGAAATTCGGAATGTTTATACATTGGGGACTTTATGCCATCCCCGGCGGAACATGGAAAGGTATAGATACCCCATGGGTTTCGGAGTGGATAATGCGAAAACTGAAAATCCCGATAAGGGAATATGAAGGCCTTGCAAAAAAATTCAATCCAGTGAAATTCGATGCGGCAAAATGGGTAAAAACCGCAAGAGACGCAGGAATGAAATATATGGTCATCACTTCGAAACACCATGACGGTTTTGCTATGTTTCACTCGAAATATGATAAATATAATATTGTTGACGCCACACCTTTTAAACGGGACCCTCTGAAAGAACTTTCCGTGGAATGCCGTAAGGCCGGTATCAAGCTGGGCTTTTATTATTCACAGGATCAGGACTGGTATGAGGCGGGTGGCTCGGGCAATGACTGGGATTTTAAAAACAAAACGGAAAAAGCATTTTCAAAATATTTTGAAACAAAAGTAAAAGGCCAGTTAAGGGAACTCCTGACCAATTACGGGGAAGTTTCAATTATATGGTTCGACACTCCTTATACGATCAGTAAAGAGCAGAGTCAGGATTTGAAGGATTATGTTCACCGCCTTCAGCCGGATTGTCTTGTTAGCGGGAGAGTCGGTCATGATTTGGGCGACTATGGGAGCCTTGGAGATAATCAGATACCATCCCATGCTCTCCAAGATGTATGGGAAGGATTAGGTACGATGAACGAAAGCTGGGGATACAAGGCAACTGATAAGGAGTGGAAAACTGTCAACAAACTCCTTGAAACCATGTTTGAACTTGTCAGCAGAAATGCGAATTACCTTCTCAACGTAGGTCCGACAGCCGAAGGCCTCATTCCCGAGGACTCTGTAAAAGTCCTTCGTAGAATCGGTAAATGGCTATCTGTCAATGGCGATGCCATCTACGAAGTCGGGCCAAATCCTATAATGATGCATTACCAAACACAGTGGGGGTACATTACAGAAAAAAACAATTCCTTGAATCTCATTATTTTCCGGCAGCCTGCAAATGAGATCATTCTTTACGGTATCAGGAATAAAATCAAGACGATCCATCTTTTAAGCGATGAAAAAACTCTATTGAAATTTCATCAGGAACATCGGAAGAATTACGACTACCACAAACTTGTCATAGAATTACCGGGGAAAAAATTGGGGGTGCTTCCCTGTGTTCTGAAGGTCAATATTTCTGGAAAGCCTGACATAAATGAAAAAAGTTATAGAGCCGATACTTTTTAAACTAGTTTTATCGGATACTGGCTATCATAAAACTGATAAATTGGCAAAAAATTTGAGCTAAGAATATTTGTTTTAGAAAAAGTACATCAACACAAGAAATACTCATGATAAAAGTACTTAAAAAAGCGGTTTCGATTATAGACATCATAGCCTCAAACGGCAAAATCAGTTTTTCCGATAGCCAAAAGAGTTCGGAGCTGAATAAATTCACATTATCCCATATACTGACGACCCTGAAGAACTCAGGATATAATGAACTACCTCGGGGCAGAGCCCACGAGGTTGACAATGTGAAATACCAGAGATATGAGCTTGTCAAGGAGTATGCAGGCACCATTGGGATTGAGTTGCTTTTCCTGCCTACATATTCGCCGAATCTGATAGAACGGTTATGGAAATATTTAAAGAAGAAATGTCTTTATTCGAAATATTATGAAAAATTCAAAGATTTCAAACAGGCCATCATAGACTGTTTGGAAAAACAAACAATGGAGGTGCTACAGGAATTAGAAACACTGTTGACCTGTGAGTTTCAGAGCTTTAAAAATGTTGAATTAAACTAATAGAGTATAAATATAATGTACAAAAAAATTGAGTTTTCTGAAAAGTTTCCTTTATATACTAAATTTGATCCACTTGTTCCGGTCAGGTGTATTACCCCCGATATAGAGGGATGTATACATCGTTTTTTCGACTCCTCTCCAATAAGTCCATCAGGACGCTTTGTCGGTTTAACAAGCCTGAGAGATGAAACGCATCCGCCTTTGCCAGGTGATTTAGCTGATATTGTTTTAGTTGATCTTGAAACTGGAGAGCAAAGAATTATTGCAGAAACTGCCGCTTTTGGTACGCAACTTGGAGCCCAGGTGCAGTGGGGTCTTAGTGATGATGAGCTTTATTATAATGAGATGAATGTTACTGACTGGACACCATATGCTGTTCGGATTAACCCTCTGACTGGGGGCAAAACAAAATTAGATGGAACTATATACATGATATCCCCCGATGGAAAAACCTTGGCGTCTCCATGCCTGAGACGCACAGAGCTAACCCAAGGCGGATATGGCGTAAGTGTGCCTATTGGCCATTTGCCACTGAATTCTCATGCGTCGGAACAGGACGGTCTTTACTTGACCGATACCGAGACCGGTTCGACAAGTGTTCAAGTCAGCTACAGGCAAATTGTCGAAAAATTTCCGATTTATAACAACCCTCCATATACAGGAGGGGCGTTTTATGGATTTCATGTCAAATGGAATCTACAGTCAAGTAGACTTATGTTTATAATCCGCTATCGTCTATTGTCTGGAGGTAAAAACTGGGAGATGCCTACAGAGATATTCACAATGAATCGTGATGGAAGTAATTTGAAGCTCGCAATGCAGATGTTAAAAAATGGGCATCATCCTACATGGTGCCCGGATGGAGAATATATAACTCAAAATCGAATTATGGATGATGGTCAAATGCATTTCGTACGTTACCGATATGATGGAAAGAATCTAGAAATTCTTTCAAGCAAAATTGGAAGTGGACATCCAACGCTGCATCCGGATAATAAGCATCTGGTAACAGATGCTTACGTATATGATTCCCTCTCATTCGGGGATGGGACAACCCCTTTAAGGCTTATTGACATATCAACGGACAAAGAACTGACCTTGGCTCGAATCAGGACAAAACCTAACGTGGAAGGTACTTTGCGGGTTTTAAGAATTGATCCGCATCCTGCTTGGGACAGAACGCATAAGTATATTGTTTTTAACGCTTGTCCAGAAGGAAAACGCAAAGTTTTTATCGCAGATATGTCTAAACTGTTGGCGGAATAATTCAATAGGAAAAATACACTTTTTGAAGATGGAGTTGTGAATAAGTTCTTAACAATAAATAGAAAACATAAAAGGGAAGATTCAATGGTTTTTACAAATCTTGCAAAATATGTGCTTCCACTACATGGTACACGAAAAAAACTATATTCTCTTGAGAAGGGGAAAATAACAAAAGTCATAATTCTTGCTGTCTTTGCGTTAACTTTTACAGATATGCTTTTTGCTCAGAAACCGCTAGGGAAAATTAACGGAGTGCAAAAAGTAGTCTTTTATGGAGACAGCATTACTCAAGGAGGATGGTATTTATACTATATTCAGCTTTTTTATGCGACCCGCTTTCCTGACATGAGAATTACTATAGAAAATGCCGGTGTGTCCGGGGCAAGTGCGACCACAAGTCTACCCCGCCTTGAAAGCGATGTCCTTTCCAGTAAACCTGATATAGTCTATATTATGTTTGGTATGAATGATGTTGGTCGCAACTATTACAGGGTTTCCAATCCAAATCAAAAAACAATGGAAGCGAGGGAAAAAAGCTTGGAAACCTATAAGAATAAGATGAATGAAACTATAAAGAGGATAAAGGCGTCTGGTGCTTCGCCTGTTATCTTGACTCCCTCTCCATACAATCAGTATGGAATGCATATTAATGTCGAAAATTTTGTGGAATGCAATGAGGGTTTGATAAAATGCGCTGAAATTGCCAAGGCGTTAGCCCTTGAAAATAACTCCCCTGCAGTGGATATTCACTCGCCTATGACTGAATTGCTTGTCAAATATCCAGAATTGAAATTTGCAGCAAGAGATCGTATTCACCCTGGCAAATTTGGACACATGATCATGGCTTATTATATTCTGCTCTCGCAAAATGTCCCAGGATTAGTGTGTAAGGCAACTATAGATGTGAAGACAAAATCTGTTGAAAATATAGAAAAATGTTTAATTAAAAGCCTTGAAATAAAAGACGGATGTATCAAGTTTATGTACATTCCGAAAGCGTTGCCTTTTCCTGTTTCAGAAGAATATATGGAGGCTAAAAGAATTGTTCCATGGGATTCGTTGAATCAGGAGATAATCCAAATTAAAAACCTTGCGGATGGGAATTACAAGCTCTTAGTCGCAGGAAAAGAAATTGAAAAATTCAGTGCGGAGCAATTTGAAAGAGGTGTTAACATCGCTTTGCTAACAACACCCTCGCAGAAAAAAAGCAATGATCTGAGAACGGCAGTCATCAAGAAAGCCAATGCAGAGAGTCCCTTGCGCAATATTGCCCAGGTTAACAGTATTCTACAGAGCTCCAGTGTTGACCCATCCGACACTGTCGCAGCCAATAAATATTTTGAATATTTTTGCACGAAGCTGAACGATAAACTTAAGCGATATTACACAAGGCTTTTTGAAACCTATTGCAAAAACAGGGGAAAGTTTCCCGAATTAACTAAAAAAGCCGTGGATGCGCAGAAAAATATTTTCGAGCTTCAAAAACCTGAACCTTTTGAAATAGAAATAGTAAGAAGCATTAATCCGGATCGACATTTTTAATCTATGAAATATTGAACAGGAGATTTGTGTCATCTGAAGTTTCCCTGATTTTCGGAGAAAAAAATCATGCGGCCCAGCGAAAAATGGAGGTACAAATGGATTTAATAGCGGGGATGAGTTGTTCGGGGCATCTCCCCGGTAAAATGGAGAAGTCGGAAAGCTCCGCGAAGATTTTCCGGCGAATGTCGGCGAAGGCAAAAGGGCCGGAAGGAGCTTGAAAATGCAAATAAAGGGATCCTATTTAAAGGGTTGATTTTTGTCCGTCGGGGCCCCATTAAAAACAGTCAGAAAAAATCGCTTTTTTTTTCTGAGTTCCGAACCAGCGGCGAGAAAACGGCGGACCATAGTTTAAAATCAGACTGCGGTTCGGTAAATAAATTTTAAAAAACAGGAAAACTTTAGATGATAACTAATTGGCTAGGACATTGGGGCCGGAAGCTTTTTGGCTTTACACTTGTAGAGCTTTTGATTACAATATCAATTATTGTCATTCTGGCAGGCTTATTGTTGCCAAGTTTGCAGCACGCCAAGGAAAGAACAAAAGGGATTGCTTGTTCCAATAACCTGAAGCAAATCGGATTGACTCAGTCTATGTATTCTAATGATTTCAATGATTGGATTGTTCCCGGTCGTGATGCAGATGCTATCTTTGCGTTTGAATTATTATCTGGAACTAGAAGAAGGTCATATATGAGTCAAACTCAAACCCCCAGCTATGGATTAAAGTACTACGGAGATGAGTTGACAAAAGGCTCTTTTGTCTGTCCCATGGAAACTACTAAGTTCGGAAGGGATTATAATGTTCTATTTGGATTTACTCATTACGGATATAATACTTGGCTTTGTGGGGATAGTTGTTCTACTGCTACTACTAACTATAACCATCATAAACTATCTAATATAACTAACCCATCCGTTACTATTTTTTCAGGTGACACTGAAGCACTTAATTCTTCACATATCATAGCGATGGGAAGGCTTTCATATCGGCATGGAGGAGTAAATCCTCCTAATATGGGTTCTTTGGTATATGGTACAGGAAGGTCCAATATAGTTTATCTTGACGGTCATGTTTCCAATGTTAGAGGCCAGACAGGAACTAGCGAACTGGAAAAGGGATTTAGTTATTGATACTTTCCTTACCGTTAATTTGTCTTGACATAAAGTTTCTAAATAGATTAAAAATAAAAGCAGGAAGGGATTAGATAATGAATAAAAAAATGAACATCAAGTTACAATGGAAACTGTTCTTGATGTGGGCTATATTAACTGCATTTACCTCGCACGCTATCAGTAGAGAAGAGAGCAATCCAGAAAGGCGGTTGCCTAGAACAAGCTTTGATATTTCTCAACTTGAGAGAGAGTTGAAAAGCGAGAATCAGTTTAAAAGACGACGGGCTCTTCGAGAACTGATATTCATAGGTGCTGATGGAGAAACGGTGCTTGCAACTGCCCTTGACAGTGAAGACTCCGTCCTTAGGAGAGTAGCGATTTTGAAGCTTGCAGAAAAAGCCCCCCCCGAACACAGGTACGCAATTTTAAAGAAAGCAATTTCTGACAAATCCGATTCTGTCCGTAGAACAGCCGTTGATATCCTTATTTATTCCTCGGCGGAAATACCAAGAAGAAATGAGCTCCTTCAAATTGCGTCAAGAGACAAAAATAAGAGCATTGCAGCAATTGCTATCAGGAAAACTTTCCCATTCTATAAGGAAGTTATACCATTCAGGGAAAGGGTCGATATAATGGATCATGCTGAAAGTATAAAAATTGAGAAAAAAATAGAGATGCCAAGGAAAGGATGGAAATTTACTACTGATCCAAATCTTGTAGGGCATACAAAAAAATGGTTTGCCCCAGAATTTAACGACACAAACTGGAAAGAGATTGAAATAGGTAAACATTGGGATAATTTTGGCGTAAAATATGTTGGAATAGCCTGGTATAGAAATACCTTTGCCCTTCCTGCCCAAATTAATGCGGCAGCTGTGGAACTGATATTCGAAGCAGTTGATGAAGCAGCATGGGTTTGGGTGAATGGGCAGTATGTCGGGCAACATGACATTGGTTCCCGTGGATGGGATCGGCAATTCGTTCTCGACATCATAGATGCGATAAAGTGGGGAACTGAGAACCAGATTACAATAAGGGTATTCAACGAGATTGGTGCCGGAGGTATCTGGAAACCAGTGCGTATCGAAATACTAACAATTTAAATTACAGGAGTAGATTTTATCAATGAAAAAAACACTCTTCTTATTTTTTCTCTTTTCAGGTGTCTGCTTTCTTTGCGCTGAGGATTTAAAAGATCTCTTGAAAATATCTTTGTCAAAGACCAGAGGCCGCACAGTATTTATCCGCATGGAAGAAAACACAGAAGTATATTTGAAAATTGAGAACAACTCCTCTGCTGTCATAAAAAATGCCAGGGCTCTACTCGCGGTAAGGGACATTCCGTTGCGGGAACCAGTCAAGGTACCAGATTTGGCAATAGGAACTGAGATCGATATAGCATTGCCTTTCGATGCTTCGTTAAGGTCGGGGAAATATGAGGCCAGTGTGCTTGTAGCCGGTGAGCTTAACGGTAAAAATGTAGAGTCGAAGCTTAATCTGCCGCTTGTGATAATTCCAAGGCCGATTCCCAATACAATGCCAATTATAATGTGGGGACGATGTCCCGACGCCATTTTGCCGAAGGAGATAGGGTTCACTCAAGTCCAACGGGCTTTCGGCTTCAGGCAGGGCCTTGATAAAGATTATTCCGATTATGTTGCAGAAATCAGAAAAATGCTTGATGAATATCTTGCTGCTGGATTGGGAGTAAGTGGCCATCTGAAGTGTATTTTTTATACAGGGGATAAGGATGCAAAGAAAAAATATACCAGGATCAACAAAGATGGTATCCCTCATTCCTCACGTGCTGGTATTTGTGCATCTTCTCCAGAATTACAGGAGTATATGTCTAGGGTATCCACATTGATTGCGAAAAACTTCGGGGACCATCCTGGATTGAAATCATGCCTATTGAACTCAGAAGAAACCGACCACTCCTACATATGCTTTCATAAATGGGACCAAAAAGCCTATGACCGCTTTCCTGAGGAAGTAATGAATTCCTTGGAGAACGGATTGATTTCAGAACGCCACATTGACCCGGGTAGCATCAAGAATTTCAGGCCGAACCGAATATTGTCAGATGACAATCCGCAAATTGAATTCATGCGCTGGTGGTGGTGCGAGGGCTCTGGATGGAATCCGATGAATTCTATCATTAACAATTCGATGAAGTCAACGGGGATGCACAAGGATTTCTGGACATTCCAAGATCCAGCCGTTAGAACGCCAAGCGTGTGGGGGAGCGGCGGAAATGTGGACTACTTGAACCACTGGACTTACACATATCCGGATCCCATCAAGATAGGCCAGTGTGCCGACGAGCTTTTTGCAATGACGGAAGGACATCCCGAACAACAGGTAATGAAGATGACCCAGATAATATGGTATCGTAGCAAAACTGCGCCTAACCTGCCGAAAGACGATTCTAAAAAAGGCCAGTGGGAGAAGGATTATCCTGATGCCAGATTTATTACTATAGCCCCGGATCACTTGCGCGAGGCCCTCTGGTGCAAGTTGTCGCGCCCCATAAAAGGCATCATGTACCATGGTTGGGAATCACTGGTAACGCCTGAACATGTTTTTCGACCTTCTTCCTACAAATGTACAAATTCCGAAACAAGAAAAGTCTTGAAGGAAGAGATTAGCAATGTAGTAAAACCGCTCGGTTCAATGCTTATGCAGTTACCCGACTGGCTCACAGACGTGGGTCTCCTTGAAAGTTTTACTTCTCAGATGCTATACAGGCGTGGAAGTTATGGTTGGGGAATAAGCTGGGAAGCAGACATGCATCTGATTCTCCAGTGGGCGGCCCTACAACCACGTATTATCTATGAGGAGTCCGTACTCAAAAATGGCCTTGATAAATTCAAAATACTTGTCATGCCCAATTGCGATGCACTTCCAGAGAATGTTTATAAAAAAATCTTGGATTTTCAGAAACGTGGCGGCATTGTTATCGCTGATTCAAACCTCACACCAGCAATAGTTCCAGATATTGAATTCAAACCAATATACCGCACCGATAACCCGAAAATAGACAAGGAAAATCTCCAAAAGCTTGCCGCATCTTTACGTACACAGCTCACAGACGTATATCGGCGAATGTTCGACTCCGACAACATGGATGTTGTTCCAAGACTGCGTCAGTACAACAACGCCTATTATCTTTTTGCTGTTAATGACTACCGTACTTATGGAGATTACGTAGGACAACATAGACTCGTTATGGAAAAAGGGCTTCCTTCAAAGGCAGTTCTCTCCGTAAGAAGTGAAAATCCTGCGGTCTATGACCTAACCGTTCACAGAAAAGTTGATATATCACAAGATGGCAAATTTGCCAAATGGACAGCTGAACTTGCCCCAGGCGGTGGAAATGTCTGGCTTATACTTGATAAACCAATTGTAAAATTATCCATCGAATTACCAGAATTGGTCTTAGCAGGAGACAGTGCTCATATGACACTCAAGGTATTATGTGAAGATGATGTCCCTGTCGGGGCGATTGTTCCTTTAAAAGTTCAAGTAAGTGATCCAGAAGGGAAGAAAGCCGAAAAAAGTGGCTTTTATGGAGCCAAGGATGGAGTACTTGAAATTTCATTGGATATCGCCAGAAACGATCTCAAAGGGGAATGGTTGGTTATTCTTTACGACCTAGCCTCTGGACTTGAAGTAAAGAAAAAGTTCACAGTAAAATAAAGCGCTCTGTACAAATATACGAATCAGTTAAATGACGGACAAATTTGAACTCAAACTATCCGTCAGATTGTCAATCACCCGTCATTTTTACGATTTGGGGTATCAGAACAGCACTGCGGAATTATCTGAATTCTTCCGTCATATATTTTGCCTGTGGATGCTGGTGCCATTGAGAAGGAAATTTTTGGACGCACTGAAAGCCGGTCTCAAGGAAGCGAAGATATTCGTCACCCGTGTCAATATCCTTGACCGCCTCCTGCACCACAGCGAAGTCGTTATCATCGAGGGCAAAAGTTACAGGATGAAAAACCGTACCAGCTCTGAAAAATAAAAACCGCTCAAAAACTCTACGGGGACTGCGGAGGCTGTAAGTCACTCTGCTCCCCGTATTTTTTGCGCCTCAAACCTTAACCGGAATACTGCCTCTTGCGATCTAGGCCCATCTGAAACTGCGACAAACCGCCACCGGTCGATAAAACAGCGCACCCTCGGCGGAATCAAACCAGTTCTTATCAGTACTCCCGACGCACCCATATATCATTTTTTCCACCCTCATTAAGAAATGCCCTAAGATATGGTCCCATCGCATCTGCCCATATTTTATAACCTTTTGGGGAAAGATGTAAGAAATCACGTAAGATTTCCTTTCTTATTGAACCATCTGTTTCTAGAAAAACATTGCCTATGTCTGCAAAATATATTTCATTGTAGTCGGCTAAGCCTTTAAGATTAGTATTTACAATTTTTATCTTTTCTCTTATAGGATCTGCAGGATATTCTTTACATGGAAACAATCCAAGTAACATTATCTTTGCATTAGGGCGCATTTTTCTCAAAAGTTCTACTATTGTCTTTATTCCCGCAAATGTATCTTCAGGAGTGTCGCTCTGAATAAGATTGTTTATTCCAATCAAAATAACTATATGTCTGGGAAAATAATTATAGAGAGAATTACCCTCAGTAAGACGCCAAAGGACATTTTGAGTATTATCTCCAGTTATTCCGAAGTTGGTAGCGACATCCTTGTATTTTTTATTCCAGACGTTTAAGCCCCCTGGATATTTATGATTTGCCGGATAAGTCCATAGATCTGTAATAGAATCACCTATGAATAGCAAATTTTTTCGAGGCTGCTTCAGTTTTTCTTCAAAATACGGCAACCACCATTTGTCGGCATTCCCTCTCGTAGTAGGTGTACATGTTTTTAAATCACTTTTGGGTAATCCGTATTTTGTCCATTTCCAATCTTCCGCCTTAATAGATGCGGATGCCAAAATTGAACTCATGACTATGCGAAAAATCCTTTTCATATATATCCATTTATTTCATTGTTAAAATCTTATTATGGAGAGTGCCTGTAAACTCATATCAGAAATCCAATCTGAGTACTATTACCTCATTTTGTATTCTATTGACGGGGATTCTTCTTATCCGCAGTATGTTATCAATATTTTTCCATAAGGCACATGCTGAATCGACCTTGGCTTCCAGATGGAGCCCGTTGTTCAGGAGTACCGCGTGACGAGGCATTTTTTTCAGAGGATTCAATTTTACTATCGATGAAACGGGGCCCTTGTAGAGATGTATGTAAAGAGATTTTTCCTTTTCCGTAATAAGTATGTCTTTGTTGTCAGTAAGGTTTGAAGCGGGCGAAG
>LBWG01000028.1 GCA_000993535.1 Candidatus Uhrbacteria bacterium GW2011_GWF2_39_13
TGAAGACGAAGAGCTGTCAAGGCTCGGTCTAAAGAAAAAACTCGAGCAGTTCGATGAAATTGATATCATAGATATGGCTGAGAACGGGATAGAAGCGGTCGAGAAAATAAACAAACTTAGGCCAGACCTGATATTTTTGGATATTCAGATGCCGGGCATGAACGGGTTTGAAGTTCTTCAGAATCTGACATATATGCCTGTTGTAATTTTTACTACGGCTTTTGATGAATACGCGCTTAAGGCTTTTGAAACGAACTCAATAGACTATCTTCTTAAGCCGATAGAGGAAGACAGGCTGCAGAAAGCAATGGAGAAGCTTAAAAAATTCACCGAAAAAGAAAAATGTGATTACGACAGCAAGATCACTTCTCTTTTAAACGAGCTTACGAACAAGCAGGATAAACTTTCAAGGATCCATATTAAGATCGGCGACGAAGTTCTGTTCGTAAATACGAACGACATTTTCTTTTTTAAAGCTGACAACAAATATACTTCGATCTGCACTTTTGACGATGAATACATTATTAACGATACGCTGGCTTCGCTTGAGGAAAAACTTCCGGAAAACTTCATAAGGATCCACCGGGGATTTATAATCAATATGAATCACTTGAATAAGCTTAAAAAATGGTTCGGCGGAAAATATCTTGCTGTAATGAAAGATAAAAAGAAAACCGAGATACCTGTAAGCAGAAATTCAAAGGACAAATTATTTCCGGAATAAAAACAAGAATCAGCTTTTTTTCATGCTCAACCCGACACGGCCTTTATCTTTATCAATTGATACAACGGTCACATCTACTATATCACCTACTTTGACGACATCAAGAGGATTTTTTACAAATCTGTCCGCAAGCTGTGATACATGGACCAGTGCATCCTGTTTGATGCCTATGTCAACGAAAGCGCCGAAATCCACGATATTTCTAACCGTTCCTTTCAGCTTCATTCCTACGCTCAGATCGTCAGCTTTCAGAACATCGCTGCGGAGTATCGGCTTTGACATATCCTCCCTCGGGTCCCGTCCGGGTTTCTGAAGATTTTCAAGGATATCGGTCAGAGTCGGCAGCCCGACGCCTATTCTTTCCACCAGTTCACTATCAGGCTTGATATTCCTCAATACTTCTCTTGTTTCAGGCTTATTTATATCTTCAGCTTTAAGTTTGTATTCGGCAAGCAGTTTATCCACAGCGGAATAGCTCTCAGGATGGATAGCTGTATTATCAAGAGGATTTGTTCCGTTGTTTATCTTCAAAAATCCCGCACTCTGTTCAAACGCTTTCGCGGACATGCCTGTGATCTTCTTCAGTTCTGCTCTGCTTTTGAAACTTCCGTGACTGTTTCTAAGGCCGATAACCTTATCGGCTGATCTTTTATTCAGTCCCGATACGCGGCATAATAAAAACGATGAGGCGGTATTGATGTCAACACCGACATGGTTGACCACCGATTCAACAACGGTTTCGAGTTTTGAAGCCAGCACTTTCTGATTGACATCGTGCTGATACAATCCGACGCCGATAGCCTTGGGATCTATCTTGACAAGCTCAGCAAGCGGATCAAGCACTCTGCGGGCAATTGAAATATTGCCTCTCTGCGCAGCTTCAATGTCCGGAAATTCTTCCTGAGCGATGGCTGAAGCCGAATAAACGGATGCGCCCGCTTCGCTTACGAGCAGATATCTGCATTCAAGCTGATTCGCTTTGATCATATCCGCGACAATAGCCTCCGTCTCCCTTCCCGCGGTGCCGTTGCCTATTGCGATTATCTTGACTTTATATTCTCTGATCGTTCTAAGCATCGTTTCAACAGCCTCGGCAGCTCTGTTTTTTGGCGGATGCGGATAGATCGTATTCCCGTAAAGGTATTGACCTGTGGGATCAATGACAGCGATCTTGCATCCCGATACGAAACCGGGATCAATGCCCATAATTACATTATTCTGTAATGGCGGCTGAAGCAGCAGCTGGCGCAGGTTGGCCGCGAACACTTCGACCGCATGAAGTTCAGCTTTTTCTGTCAGTCCGTTCCACACTTCTCTTTCAAGCGAAGGGAACAGAAGTCTTTTCCAGCTGTCCTTAATAATATTTTCAATTATCTCGTTAAAGTAAGACCGGTCAGTCTTAAAAAATATCCTTCTGACCGCATTATTAATAAATTCCTGATCGTAATCGAGGAGGACTTTCAAAATACCCTCATCCTCTCCCCTGTTAACGGCGAGTACCTGATGTGGTTTAATGCTTCTGACGGATATTTTAAAATCGTGATAGATCTCATAAACATCCTTAGCGGTTTTATCTGACTGCTGAGAATAGCTTCCGCTTTTTTGAGGCTCATCATCCTCTGCCGGAATTTTCTTCACTTTCTCTTTTACCTTGGCGGAAACGACCGTACTTGTATTCTGCAGGTATTCGCGGCAGTATTTACGGACAGAAGCGTCCTCAGAAATCATTTCAGCCAGAATATCCATAGCACCGTTCAAGGCTGATTCATTATCATTCACTCCCTTTTCGGCATTGATGTAGGAGCTGCACACAGAATCGAAATCGCCTGTAAATCTCGGATTATTCAGAATGAACAGAGCTAACGGCTCAAGCCCTTTTTCTTTTGCTGCTGAAGCACGGGTCTTCTTTTTAGGCTTGTACGGCAGATAAATATCTTCGAGTTCTGTAAGCGAGAGGCAATCTTCGATCTTTTGAGATAGCTCTGGAGTCATTTTGCCCAATTCGGTGATGGTATTAATAACAGTCACCTTACGCTCGTTCAGCGATTTTAAATATCCCGCCCGTTCGTCAATAAGCCTGAGCTGATTTTCATCAAGCCCGCCTGTCATTTCCTTCCTGTAACGCGCGATGAACGGAATTGTTGCACCTTCCGAGAGCAGACTCAGCACAGTTGAAACAGAATTCTCCGGCCAGTTATTTTCCTTCGCGATGATCCTAATTATATCGTTCATTTAGTTTCCTTGTAATTCATCCCGACCTGATCCATCAGAAATGCCATCTTATCAGCACTCTGGCCTGCGAGAATAGACAGCTGAGTTCCTCCGCCGTGACCGGAAGACTGCTGAACCTGCAGCAGAATAGCATTATCAGACGCGTTGGCATCCCTCAACGCCGCTACAAATTTTCGGGCATGATACGGATCAACCCGCGCATCATTTATTCCTGCAGTCACGATGATCGCCGGATATTTTATTCCGGGTCTTACATTCTGATAAGGCGAATATTTAAGTATATATTTGAACTGATCTTCCACTTCCGCGCTTCCGTATTCTTCTTTCCATATATTCGCCAGCATAGACTTGTGGTATCTTATCATATCAAGAAGAGGAACACCGCAATAAAGAGCTTTCATAAGATCGGGTCTCTGCGTGATCATTGCGCCGATAAGAAGTCCGCCGTTGCTTCCGCCGGTCATTACAAGCTTGTCACGACAGGTGTAACCGTTGGCGATCATCCATTCAGCGGCAGCTATATAATCGTCAAAAACATTCTGTTTCTTCTCGAACATTCCGGCTTTGTGCCATTCTTCGCCGTATTCTCCCCCGCCGCGCAAGTTTGGAACAGCCACAATTCCACCGGCTTCCAGCCAGATAGCGTAGGCTGAGCTGAAAGACGGTGTGATCGAGATATTAAATCCGCCGTAAGCGTACATAAAGCACGGAGTACTTTTATCCGGCTTTGTTCCTATTTTCTTTATTATGAACATAGAAACTTTTGTTCCGTCCTTCGAATTATACCACACCTGTTCAGTTTCGTAATCAAAGAACCTGAAATCAATCGCAGGCATAAAATACTGCGTCGCCCTGCCGGCTTCAGCATCATATTTGTATATGCTCTCAGGTAAAGTGAATGAGGAGAACCACAGCCACACATCAGAATTTTTCTGCCTTCCCCAGATACCGGCAGAACCAACATCCGGCAGACATACATCTTTTATATAATTCCCTTTGAGGTCATAAATCTGAATAAGCGAGCAGGCATTCTTCAGGTAAGTAACATATAGTTGACCGTTAATGATCTTGAATCCTTCAAGATTATATTCCTTTTCGGGGATTATTTCCTTCCACTTACTCTGTTCATAACCGCTTATAGCATCAGCTACATATACTTTTCTGTTCTGGGCGTCCTTATTCGTACAAATAAAAATTTTATCACCGAAGAATTCAGCCTGATATTCAGCATCGAAATCTCCGGTCAGCGTTTTAAATTCAGCTCCGTGAAGCTCTTTAAAGTAAATACTGTTCTTATAGAACTGTCCTTTATGAAGCAGTAAATGTTTTCCGTCTTCAGTTACTTGAACCGAATACCAGTTCTCTTTAACTTTTTCATCATAGTACAGCTTTTTATCTTCGTTTTTATCCGTGCCTAATTTATGATAGTAAACTGCCGGCCAGTAAAACTCCTCGCCTTCAGGCACTTCACCCTTCAGAGGTTTGCAGGAATAGTAGAATCCGCTTCCGTCAGGCATCCAGTCATTGATGTACTGCATCCATCCGCAAACCGAATCGGAAAGAACTTCTCTGCTTTCGATCTCCATCACTTTCAGCACGGGGTCTTCATTTCCCCCCTTTGACACGCCGTAAACAAGATATTTACCATCTCTTGACGCGGTATAGTAGTGCAGGGTTTCATCCTGAGTCCATTTATTCGGATTAAGCAGCTCTTCAAGCTCAGAGCTTTCGTTTTTCTGAGTATAAAGAACCCATTTTTCGTCCTCTGTACTTTTTTTATACTGTAAGATCCTTTCGCCGTTTAGAACTTTTTCCGGAATGCTCATCTGATCGACTTTCATCAGCTTGATCAGCCTGTCCTTAAGCTTGTCTCTGAAAAGTATTTTCGAGAGAAAACTCTCCGTAAAATCATTCTGAGCCTTGTCCCATGCGGTCACTTGGGGATCGCTGCTGTCTTCAAGCCAGCGGTAATTGTCTTTGATCTCCACACCGTGAAGCACATCAGTAACTTCAACCTTTTTCGTTTCCGGGTAATCGAATTTCATCACTTTCTCCGTATTAATATCCAATATTTTACTTACTAAAATTATTCGTACTTGCTTTTATGTAATAAAATTTTTTCTTAAGACTGTCAGTCACAGAAGTATTCCATAAATTTACCGCAGTCGTGTCAATAGCTGTAAAATTCGAATCAGGTCTGTCGGAACCGTAAACTATATATGAGCCTGCGTTCGATACAGCTTCCCAGTTGATCGAAACATTATTCGAATCATTCCCGAATGAAGTTATAACAGGCGGATAAATAACATAACCGTTAGAGTCTGTTTTGATTAGGTTAATCTGACTGCTTGAACTGTCACTGGCTATATCAGCAGTTCCACACAGAACTAATGAATTGTCTGCCAGTTGAATAATGTTTCCTGATCCTGTATCATCAAGGTATGAGCCATAATACCTTTCCCAAATCAGATCTCCTGAACTGTCAGTTTTTACAAGCCAGATATTTTCCGGATCGGAACCGGCTGAGGCAGTACCGAGAATTGTAAAACCTCCGTCATTTACTTCAATACAGGATTTTCCGGATCTAACCTGATCCGAATTATAATATTGTATCCATTCTGTTGAAAATAATGAGTTTAATTTTAATAGATATAATCCCTGATTGTACTCTCCGATATAACTTGGAGGTAGCATTTCAGGATTAATATTTCCTGTAATTACATAACAGCTGTCTGAAGTTGCACAAACCGACTGGCAATATTTATCGTCAGAAGAATTATTGATAATGTTCTGAGTGATCACATTTCCGTTCTGATCAACGAATATACCCCAAACCTGATCTTTTAACGCTATACTGAAATATCTTGTCGAATTGCATGTCAGAAGATATCCGCCTGAAAAATCGTTTATGATTGACCTTCCTTCATCATAATTTCCGCCGTCATAAACTTGTTCCCAAATTAAACTTCCGCTTGAATCGGCCTTCATCAGCCATGCATCGTAAGTGCCTGTAGAGGTTTTCTTTGATCCCAGAAGAAGAAATCCTTCGTCTTCAGCTATGATAAAATCATTTACAATATGAAAAACATCAGCTTCAGTAAATATCTTCTCCCACTTGAATTTGCCGTTCTTATCGTACTTTGCCAGCCATGGATCACAAGTAAGATACGGATAATTGTAAATAATGTTTTTTATACCGAGCGCAATAATACCTTCATCGGAAGTCTGCCTGACTTTAATAAAATATTCGTTCGATGCACTTCCGATAACTTCTTCCCACTCGACAGTACCTGTTGAATCAGTTTTGATCAGATAACCGTCATACAGGCCTGAACCTGATGAATTAGTGCCTCCGGCGAGTATAAAACCACTGTCCGTTGTTCGCTGAACATCAAAACCGTGTTCGACAGCGTTTCCACCGTATTTCAGGTCAAATGTAGAACTGAATACTAAAGTTGACAGAATAATAATCAAAACTACTATTCTTTTCAATTTTCTCTCCTCACTTAACTATTTTAACTCTCTCGACTTTCCAGTACAGCATGAATGGAACAGGAATTATTTCATCGCCCTGATAGCCGTATTTTTTAAGATCTTCTTTGAGAACGAAACCATGTTTCTCGGTGCTTATCTCCTTTACTTCATATCCATACTTTTTGAGCAGGCTGAGAAATGAATCAAAAATACCGCCTTCAAGAATAACTTTTCGCATCAATTTATAGTCGAGTTCGCGGCCCTTCGCTTTAACATGATCTGACCATTGTTTCGAATCTATGAAAGTCTTAATATATTTAGGCATAATATCATCGAATTCAAGCGGATAACCTATAGAAACCGATCTGAGGTCCAAGGCGATCTTCCCGATAGATTTACCGAAAAGAGTATCCAGTATTTTCATTTCCTTTTCAAACCCGTCCGCTTTTTTACTTCTCGAATAATTCAGATAAGTAAACAAGCTGTCCTCAAACCCTCTGCTGAACCTTAAAACTCTGTATGAAGCCGAATCGATATCATATTTTAAAGAATATTCCCGGTCGTTTTCAGTCACGGTTATTTGTGAATTCAGCGAAATGCACAGTATTATTGTTGTTAAGGCTATAATGCATCTCATAAATATTCTCCTGTTCGTTCTACTTTTTAAAGCCGAGTAATTCCTCTATCGATCCGATCCTCTTCATTTGCTCAAGTTTTTCCTGAGTTTTCTTGATCCTGTTTGCCCAGTATTTATCTCCTGTGATCCTGAACAGCTCTTTTTCAATACGCTGCACGAAAGGATAAGATTTCATCTTGAGCGCGTATTTTTTAGCTTTGATAAGGAGCTCAGGATCTTTTCTGAAAACTCCAAGTGCGAAATAGCATTTATTCATAACTCCGAAGTTCGCATTCAGCTTTGCTATTTTATCAAGCTTATGCTGTACTTTGGTTTCATCGGATTTGTTTCCGGTTAACAGGCCGAGAATTTCCACATGCGCTTCATTGACAAATCTTGTTCCTGCCCTCTGCTGATATTTATTCCAGCTTATAATTTTATTGCGCAGTTTTTTCATTTCTTCTTTATTATTGGTAACCAGAGCGTTATAGAGCATGATGCTCGCCATCTCCCAGTAGCATTTGGCCGTACCGAACTCGGCATAATTTTTCGCAAATTTATATGCCTGTTTCAGATCATTCTCATTCCTGCCAGAATAATAATATCTGATCGCATAAGCTCCTGATTTTATGTCCCCGACATCTGCGGAGATCACTTCATCCGATATCTCCGACGCAAGCCTATAAGCTCCATAATGCATAGCAATGATCGCTATTCTTGATTTTGTATAAGGTATTTCGACCGGATGATTTATGGCTAACCCGAAGTACAGACCCTCCATATATGCCCGTTCAGCTTTCTTTATAAATCCTGATGACATGTAAAATCCTGCAAGATTGGTAGTTATCAGAGGCAGGTCAGAGTCTTTCTGATTGTCATTAAGAAGTTTTTGAGCTTTGACAGAATATTTTAAAGCTTTTCTTATATCATCGGCATCGAAATTCTCGTAGGCTAGGTTCGAGTGCAGAATAGCCAGGTCATTATAAAATACGAACCGGTCATCGGATTCTTTCATATCTAATTTCTGTACAATATCAAGGCATCTTTTCGATTCTGTGAGGTCGTCTCTATGCATAGCTATTGTATTTTTAAGAAAATAAAAGTCAACTTTAATCCCGTTATCCATTTTAAGTTCCATGCTCTCGAGAACGGACATTGCCTTTTTCTCTGTTACTGTGTCTCCTGTAATGAAGAACACGTACCAGACAAGATCAAAATAGAAAGATATTTTTTCATTACCCTCAAAGGAGTTCATCAGTCCTTTTAATACAGCCGTTGCTTCTTTATGCGGTATTGTATATGCGCAAACTTTAATCCTTGTCCATTTATAATATTTGTCTTCACCTTTGAGCTTTTTGTAAGTATTTAGAAGCTCAACAGGCTCCTTGAACTGGACGGAGTGTATTGTCCTTGCGAGATCAAGTATCAGTTTTTCTTCGCCCTGCCAGTCTTTAACATTCAGAGCTATCTTCTCAATAAAACCTGTCACTTCGGATCCGATATTCAAATGTCCTGATTTTGAGAGGATTTTTAAGAGGTCAAGCCCTTTTCCGTATTCTTCGTGTTTAATTATATATTCAAAAGATCTTAAAAAGATATTTCTCAAAATATCAACATCTGAGCGCTTCCTAAAAACTTCTGCAAGCTCTATAGCCAGTTTTAGAGCGCGTTCGTCGTCTGCCAGAAAGAACATCATCATAGCTTTATACATTTTTCTCATATCTTTTGTTTTTGAACGAATGATCGCTTCAGCGATCCTGATCCTGAAAAAGTCTATCTTCTTTTTAAGAAGTCTTTCGTAAATGATTTCTCTTATTATTGTATTCGAGAATTCAAGATCTTCATTAACAAGAGATTTACGCACAAGTCCCTCATTTTCAGCCTTCTGGATTATTTCTCTAATTATAGCTTGTCGTGCATTTATGACATCTTTCAGAACTTTATGATCAAAAATATCTCCATAAACCGATCCGCCGTCAATGAATTCGGGACCTTTACCGGGTATCTGATTAAGCTTTAACAGAATGACTTCCTGAAGCGAATAGGGTACATCGCCGGATCTTTCGATATCCTTCGTAATATATGGAAGAATTCCTGTAACGAACAGAGGATTGCCGCCAGTAGATCTCTGAAGATCCCTGCTGACCTTAAGAGAAATATCGATCCCTGACGCGATCTTTGTTATAGCCTGAATATCTTTTGCATCGAAAGGCTTAAGATCGATGATAAGAGATTCGTAGTAAGCAAGAGGAGTTATCCTTATTTTTTCCCTGCCTATCGTCGTTGCGATAAAATTTATGAACGGATTTCCTTCATTTATCATTCTGTGGAACATGAAAAGACTTTTTTCATCTGCGAAATGGAGATCGTCAATATAGATCAGGGTAGGCTCGGTTATCGCCTTAAATTTCTGAAAGATCTCTGCCGGATCGTTTTTATTTGCAGCTGATAGATTTCTGAACAGATAATTTTCATTTTCCTCCCCGTAAATACCTTTGAATCTGAGAAGATTTTTATACCCCAGCGACAATATTATTTGCTCCGCAAGAACGGTTTTACCTATTCCCGAAGGTCCGTTCAAGAGCACAAAAGCCCTTCTGTCGCCTTTAAAAAAATCCAGCGAGGTTTTTATTTCTTCGATCCTTCCAACAAAAATATTTTTTTTGTCTTTTAGAATACCTGTAATTTCGAATATTTCTCTTTCTCCGACCCCTTTGTATTCTTTTTTACCGGCCGAAACGGCTTTAAGTGATGTTTTTACGGCTGAGGCAAAGGAAGAATCCGCATAAACTTTATATGGCTCTGCTTTAGCCGCTATCCTGGCAGCAAGATTGACATTTGAACCGAGGAAGGTAAATTCCCACCTTTTCTCATTACCGATTATCCCGCAGTAGCCGCGCTGAAGAGTTCCTCCGATCTGAACCGGGATCTTCATCGTTTCGGCTTTCTTTGAAAATACTGAAAGCAGTTCGTACATTTTTACAGGGGCATCGGTAGAATAAACCGGTGAGCCTGCTGACAGAAGGATCATCCAGCCTTTGTCAAGGTATTCGATCTTATTTATATAAACCGATCCTGTTTTAGCTTCCTCTGAAAGCTCGCTTAAAAGAGATTTTATCTTTTCCACAGAATATTTTTCATCTATACGGATAAAAAATATCGGAACTGCCCTCAATTCGCCTCTGAAACTGCTTTTATAGATATCATAGATCTCCTGCGGGAACGGGTCGTTTTTAATTATCTCTTTTTTTAGCTTATTCGGAGCGTAGCAGAAGCACGACGAGCTCTCTGAATTTATCACGACAGGTACAAAAGGTTTATCGAACATCTCGATCTTGATTGAGAGATTTCTGTCTATCGTCTGTTCTTTGATTATCCTGTCTGACATTTTCTTAACGGCGCTGACTTTTTCTTTATCTACTGCGACGAACAGTGCGTCACCCGCAAATGAAATTACATCTCCGCCTGCGGCATACACCGAATCTATTATAGGGTTGAATACAATATTTATCAGATCACCGATCTTTTCGGCACCATAAGAACTCTCGCTTATGAATTTATCGCAGAGCGGGGTGAATCCCGAAATGTCCAGGAACATGAACTGTTTGTTTTTATAATATTCAGGCTCGCTTATATATTTCGGCAGCGAACTTTCTTTCATATTCATTATAAACCCCCGCAAAAATAATTATCAGTTTAAAATAAAAAGAAACTTGATCAAAAACAAATATTAAAATGAATAATATTTAAAAAGTCTGTTTTCAAATGAATTGCGGAATTTAATATTAATAGCTATATTCTTTGAGAATTAAATAAGGTATAAAAGGTTAAAATGGCAGTAAAAAGAGATCTGACTCAGGGTTCAGTAGGAAAAAACATAACTCATCAGGCACTCGGAATGATGGTGGGCATGCTTAGCATGGTCGGTTATAACCTCGTTGACACTTTTTTTGTCGGGAAACTCGGAACATCCCAGTTAGCCGCAATGAGCTTCACTTTTCCTGTAGCAATGGCAGCCAACAGCATTGCACTCGGGCTTGGAGTCGGTGCGGCTGCCGTTATTTCAAGAGCTGTCGGAAGCAAAAATCACGATGAGGTAAAAAAGCTGACTACCAACAGCCTGTATCTCGGTTTAATTATTGTAGCTGTTATCATGGCTGCCGGATTCTCCACTATGGACATCGTATTCACTTCTCTCGGTGCTAAAGGTGAAATACTTGTTATGATAAAGGAATACATGACCGTCTGGTACTGGGGTATGCCTTTTGTTGTAATTCCCATGATAGGAAGCAACGCAATAAGAGCTGCCGGCAACACACTTTTACCGAGTATGGTCATGATGGGATCGATGATAATAAATGCGGTGCTTGATCCTCTGCTTATATTCGGTATCGGTTTTTTCCCGCGCATGGAACTTGAAGGAGCCGCATTAGCTACGGTAATAGCTAGAATGACTACATTTATCGCTTCTTTATATCTATTGAATTATAAATTTCATATGCTCGCTATTGTCAAACCGAAGATTAGAGAATTGTACGAGTCATGGAAAAGAGTACTATACATCGGGTTCCCGGCGATCCTGAACCAGTTCATCCCTCAGATATCGATGGGCGTCGCAACACGAATTATATCTGATTACGGTAAAGAAGCTGTCGCCGGTTTTGGTGTTGCAACAAGGATCGAGATGATAGCTGTCGGTCCGCTGATATCATTCGCAAACACTATGATAGCTTATACGGGGCAGAATCTTGGAGCTAAAAGGATCGACAGGATCGAAGACGGAATAAAATTCGTGAATAAAGCCTCGCTTATCATAGGCGCGGTAATGTTCGCTGTATTTGCAATATTCGGAAAGTCCGCATCGCTGATCTTCAACGATGACCCTACCGTAGTAAATATTTCTTATCTGTACCTTGCTGTCGTATCAGTCAGCTACGGCGTGATGGGGATCAGCATGTCCGCTTCAGCCACATTCAGCGCTCTGCATAAACCTTACAGTTCGATCATGATAAACATAATCAGAATGATCGTAATCTTTATTCCGCTTATCCTGATCGGAAATTACTCATTTCAGCTTCCCGGTATAATTGCAGGGATCACAATTTCGATCTTCCTCGGAACTATAATCTCTGTACTCTGGCTGAAAAAGACCATAGAGAAGTTTAAAGCTCATCCCGGTTTTACTAATACAGAACCTGTACCAGTTGAGGAATCTATCTGAGATTATCAAAATAAAAACTCAATGCATTAATATATTAATAATTTGGAGTAAATTTCTGCTGGCCGGTAAAGATTTTAAGAGTTTTTATTTATCTAAATCTCAGACAGATCATTTTCTAGTTAGAACAATCCTTCTATATTGCCGTCATTGTCTATATCCATATTATATGCCGAAGGTTCGTCCGGGAGTCCGGGCATGCGCATGATCTCGCCTGTGATGGGCACAAGGAATCCCGCGCCTGATGATATCTGAATCTCCCGCACTGTGACGACAAAGTCCTTAGGCCTGCCGAGCAGCTCGGGATTGTCTGATAAAGATTTTTGCGTTTTAGCTATACAGACAGGCAGTTTATCAAGTCCGAGCTTGATTATTCGCTTTATATCGTTCTTAGCCTGCGCCGTAAAATCAATTGCTTCGGCGCCGTAGATGGTTTTAGCGATCTTTTCGATCTTCTTTTCGATGGGCCATTCCCATTCATAAAGCGGAATGAATTTTTTATTGCATGTGTCGGCCATTAAGCTGACTTTCTTTGCGAGATCAATGCCGCCCTCTCCCCCTTTCTCCCACACATCAGCTACGGAACATACAACGTTTTTACTTTCGACAAACTCTTTAATGATCCTGACCTCTTCATCCGTGTCGGAATAGAACCTGTTAACTGCAACTATCGGGCATATTCCGAAAACTTTCATGTTCTCGATATGCTTTTCAAGATTCACAAGACCTTTCTTCAGAGCTTCAATATTTTCGGTTTTAAGCGCCGCCGTGAAACTTTAGTGCTCTTACAGTAGCCACGAGAACTACGGCGCTAGGATTCAGCCCGGCTGTCCTGCATTTGATGTCGAAGAATTTTTCAGCGCCGAGATCGAATCCGAAACCGGCTTCTGTTACTACATAATCGGACAGTGTCAGACCCATTCGTGTTGCAATTATAGAGTTCGTGCCCTGAGCTATATTCGCGAACGGCCCGCCGTGAATGATCGCCGGAAATCCGCCTATCATCTGGACTAGATTCGGTTTTATAGCATCCTTTAAACTTCAGCCTTCATGTCCCTGACAAAGACAGGTTTTCTGTCCATAGAATAACCTATGAATATATTTCCGAGTTTCCTTTTAAGATCGGCAAGATCGTTGCTCAGGCATAATATAGCCATAACTTCAGAAGCCGCCGTAATATCAAATCCGGTTTCACGCGGGATGCTGTTCTTCTGACCGCCGAGACCGATAACGATGTCCCTTAATGACGTTCATGTCCATTACTCTGCGCCAGCTTACAGTTCTCGCATCAAGATTTAGTTTACTGCCTTTTATCTGTAGCTCATTATCTATCAGTGCGGCCAGAAGATTATTAGCCTTTTCTACGGCTGATATGTCGCCTGTGAAATGCAGATTTATATCTTCCATAGGAAGCACCTGTGCGTAACCGCCGCCTGCCGCTCCGCCTTTTACGCCGAAAACAGGCCCGAGTGAAGGTTCTCTAAGCACAACTGTCGTTTTCTTTCCTATTAGGTTCATCGCCTGGCTCAGGCCGATCGAAACGG
>LBWG01000029.1 GCA_000993535.1 Candidatus Uhrbacteria bacterium GW2011_GWF2_39_13
TGATGTCCGAAATTTTGCCCCCATGGGGGCATCTCCTCAGGAACTACTTGTTATGGAGTAACTGTTATAATGGAAGGGAAGAAATAACTGTCGTTGAAGAGAATTTATAATTGACGCCGGACAACACTGCTCCCGATTGGAAATTTTCCGTAATTTATCAATCAGAAAGCTGCCTTTATCCGATCATCAAAATTATTTTTTCAAGTCTGGATTTTCAGGTCCAAAATGTTTAAGCATAACAATCGGGTCGGACTTTGACAGATTCATAATCTTCACACCTTCTTTGGCGGCCTGTTCACTTACAAAAAACTCATCGTGTGTCAATTGCCCGAAACGAATCAATGCAGGCGTTTCAATATCCCATACGCCCATTTTGCCATGTCCCTGCATCATTATCATACCGTAGGCAGTGCTGTCTTTAATAATAACAGTTTGACCTGGAAACACGGTTAGTTCCTTGGCGCTGAAAGCATTTGATTTGTAGCATATCCAATTCTCGGCATATCCGCTTGCCTGCATTTCTTTGACAGGTTTTACTGGCTTAGGCTGCATAAATCTGTTTGCCACAAAATTCGGGTCAAGATTCAACTCCCAGTCTATTACTTCAAGCAGATGGTCAATATCGCCAAGCTTGTTTTTGGGAGTATTTTTCCAGAGTAGTTCCTGTGGAACAACCGTTGTACCTGCCAGCGACTGATACATCGCGAAAACATCCGAAGCTTTCTGCGGTTCATAAGTACAAAGGCTGCCGGGCGCGTGCAGCAATCCCGGCGGGACATCCCAGCCTGTGCCGACATCAAGACGATACGCCTTTGAAAGACTGGTAATCTTATTGTCGCCCTTTGCGAAAACCAATAAGGCCTGACGCACCTGTTCACGCGTCGTGCCGGGTTCAAAGCCAAAGAATGTATATGGAAAATCAGCGCCATGGTTATTCACCTGCGGAGGGAAATAATAGGCTTCGGGTTTGCCAAGCTGGTTAGTAAGTTTTGCGTAGTCGTCATTATGGTGAATGTGGTGAGGCAGCGGTCCTTTGTTGTCGAAGAATTTGGAGTACATCGGCCAAGCCTGATATTGTTTCCAGAGCCGTTCGCCTATGAGCATGTTTTTTAATTCAGTAACGGCATCGCGCAGCAGAAACTTTTCCGTTTTTGCGCCATCCTGAAAGACTATAAAGCTTAATCCTTCATCCGGGCTTGTCAATGGGCCATTATCGGCTGGTGTTGTCGATGAGAACCACCGTTCATCAATACCGCCTCTAATGCCGCCAAGAGCGTAATAATCGTCGGGGTGAAGTTTTATTCTTCTTCCAGGAATACAAAACGAACGTGGTACCCACGCTGGAACAAGCCGCAAAATACCCCTGCCCTGTTCAAAAGCCTTTTCAGAAAATAACCTTATACTCATATTTGCTCCATGTCTTATTTGATTAATTCCAATTCTATTATGGCTATTGTTTCGAGCCGAGATACGCTTATATTGACGGTCTGTCCATCGCCGGAAATTGTAACATCAGCCTTGCCGATACTGTCAAGACTTTTCGAAACGGCGAATTTGGCAGGCAGTTTTATTGTCGCTTTAAAGTCAGTTATGGCAATATTCGGCAGTTCATCCTGGAAATTGGTGAAGCATATCAGCAGATTATTATTAACCGTACTCTGCAAAATTGTGAACTCAACACACGCTGGCGCGTTTGTATCAACCTGAAAATCACTTTTCAAATAAGTTTTGAATAGCTTGGCCGTGAAATACTGCTGGGCATTATTGCGTAAAGCCATCAATGTGCTGTAAACGTAAACGCACATTCCCTTGCCGAACTTGTTTACTGACAAGGCAACACAATCGCCCGCTGGGGCAGGTGGATTGCTGTGAATCGAAGCGTAATGATCACGATCGTCCGGGTCTGTGAATGGTTTCGAAACGTGCGCAAGCACCGTTGCCGTAGTCGCCTTAACTAATGGTGAGGGATAATCACACATAACATACCCATCTTCGCTGTTTGAAAGATAATTGACCCTGCCGGTTTTCCTGCCTGTAAAAGAAATACCCATAACATCGGCAAACGCGAAGTCTCCGCTGCTTGAGCCGTCCGGAGTGTAAAGAGATGTTTCGCCGGTGATAATAAGCGTGCCGCCGGTTTTCACAAATGAGCGAAGTCTATCAACTTCAGAAGCCGACATTGTCATGGCATTATTGATTATTATGGTTTTGAATGATGAAAGATCATCGCATTTGTCGTTCACGACCTGATATAGCTGATGTAATTGGTTAAGGACTATTGATGTGCCCAACACCTCTTTTAATGATCGAATATCAGTAACACTCTCCATATTCGAAATCGATGTCTTGCCGAGGAATTCAAAAAGATCAGTTCCATTTAGCTTGGGCTCAATATACGATGCCATCGAGAAATATAAGCCCACATCGCTTACAAGCATCGGCCTTGCCGCCTGTATTCTGACGGTATATGGCTTTAATATTGAGTTTACCGCTCCCAGCCTGGAATGCACCTGCTGTTCGAGAGTACCATCGGGATTAATCGCATCTATGAATAAATATGCGCCGCCGTTGGCAAGAGTTGTTGCGGCTGAACAAAGCAATTCATCCTCAGATTTTGTTGAAGTATGATCATACAGATTCACACAACGTGAGGTCATAAATTCGAAAGGAATTTTGGCTGAGAATGCAGACATTACTTTAGTTCCGAGCCGCTGCTGGTACTTGCCGCCGTAAAAGTCGCCAGATGCATAATCAGAATTCAGGGAAAATGATGAATCCAATCCTAAATACCAGCCGATAAGTGCTGGTGAGAACTGGTGTACTACTGACATTTCCGGCTTTTGCTGCCTAACACATTCCGTAAGGAAAGCAGCAAATTCGTTAAGCCATCGTTCGCGTGTTCGCTGGAGCAATACCCAGTTTTTGTCACGCCAGTCAATCCGGGTTGACATCTCAAGACCGCACTCTTTTTTAAAGCGTTCGCGGCAGGACGAGCAATAGCAGATACCAGGCCAAAATGTCATATCTATAAATATCCCCGCAACATCATACGATACTATTTCGCGTATTTGCTCTCTGGTAAACTCGCGGTACTCTGCATTGTTCAGACAGCAGTGCCAGTAGCGTCCCGAACGGAAACTGCCGCGGGCATCATAAAGGCGCCAAGCAGGATTGTCCTTGGCAGCCTGATTATGCCAGACAACCGTATAATAAGCTATGGGAGTAACCCCCGAATCTTTGAGCAGCGAGATGGTCTGGCCAAAAATATCGCGACCGTTGATATTTTTATGGGTATGACCAACTTTTGACGGGTAGTAGCAATTACCATTATGACAGCACGCATAGACCATACAGACCTCGCAGCCGTTTGAAAGAATAGTCTTTACATATTGCTGTGGATCAAATTTGGTCATAAAGACAGTATCGTCTTCTGTGATATGATTATCAACAAGAACTCTGGCATAAGATTTTTTAAACCATGATTTCATCGCGTCCTCGACAGTTATAAGTTTTCGCTGCTCAATTCCATATTAACATCATATCAATTTTACACAGACTCATTAGCCCAAATAGACTTTGTTTCGGCCAACATGACAGTCCTTTGACTCTTACCATGACTTAGTTTACTGTTATGAGAAAAATTGACACCTGAATAAAACAACCACCACTTACCTTCATAATGAACTATCGATGCCGGCGGATATATGCCGAAGGAGTCCACACTCTGCTCAGGCCAACTTCGTTCAAGCCAGGCTCTGCGAAATGGTCTTATCCATTTTATTCCATCAGCAGAGAAACACCACTCAATATCCATGGTTTGATCTTTTACTCTGTAATGTCCTAACATTCCAACTCTGCCTTTAGGCGTGTAGGTTACCGCCAGATGATAGAACTGCATATCACTCGGATCATCTGCATCCGGCTCAATTACGCGATACCTTCCCGTCCAAAGCAGTCCATCCTTGCTGATCAGGCGATCAATTACACGTACCCAGCCGGGAGCGTTGTCATTATAAGCCCAACGTCGATCGCCTTTTTGCAAGGCAAACACAGATGCTGTATATAGTTCGAACGAACCGTCAGCCAACTGATACACAGTCGTAGCATCATTGCATACCAACTCTGGTGCGGCTGCAGGTTCATCTGATGGGCGATAGATATTGGTTCTGTAAAAAGGATTAGGCTGTACTTCGGATTTTGATGTACCTTCGCATATTGTATTAACAAATTTAACGGCTCTGTCGTCCAGATGATACATGCATGGTCTGTAGGGGTCCACAACCCGGAAACGCCTGCCGTCAGTACTGTCGGCAGCCAGATAGCGTTTTACGCCTTGTGTTTCTGATTCGCAGTGTGCCCAGAAATACAAACGGTGCAGACCGTCTTTCATTTTTATATGAACCGACTGAATAGGCCGCCAACCCTCAGGCAAATTTCCAATAGAAAGTGGCGCATCAGCAGGCTCACCTGTGGTTAACACTGCTTGATATTTCGTCATCTTTTCGCCTGGAACACCTTCAGCCACAGCAATTGTATATGGCATACCGGCGCCATACCATATCCTCCAGCGACCACCATTTAGTGGTTCTGCAGGCGAGGTAAAGTTCTGGACAAAATCTTTTTCCCATGATTCGGTCTGTTCAAGAACATTACCAAATTTGATCCAATCGGAGGAACTACATGGTAATGTGATAAGGTCTAAGTGTTTTTTATTCATTCTACAGGTTCCTTTTCCATACAGATTATAATTTTTCTTTAGAACTATTTTTACAAATACTTAGTGATAAGCCTTATTGCGCTTGATCTTATATGCCGTATATAGTCAGCTTTTTGTGGATAATCATCAGGCTTCCTGATTTCTGTGAGCAGTTTCATTACTTGCTCTTTACCAACAACCTGAGATGCGAGGCATAAAAGCCTGTAATCATCAAATAGCTCTCGATACACTTCCCACCGAAGACTGTCGATTGCCCCATTTTTGCCGGGATAGATAACAAATGTATCTCCCGCAAACCACACTGGCCAGTAAGCACCATCATTAACAAGATATGGGTCTATTAATTCCGTAGTACCGTGCCTATACCAGTAATTACCGCCCCAGTGAAGAAACCCCTGAAGCTCAAATCGAAACATCTGAAGCCCCAGTATTCGAAGTCTGTAAAGTGGAAAATCCAAAAATCTGTTGGGAAACTTAAGCCGGGGACCACAACAATAATAAGTCCATGTGCAAACGCCATTTTTAATAAAGTCTGAAAGCGCACCAATATTTGGCACTGGATTATCAACCAGCCCTTGTCTATGGAATTCAATACTGCTGAGTGCTTCAGTAATCTTGATTTCAGGAGCGATTTGCCTAAACATCTCTCGCGCCTTGCGATACTGCTCTATATGAGGCATTTCTGGCTCATCACTAAGATGAAAAATACATTTATTAAATATATTTTCTCGTTTAAGAAATTTAATCAATGCAGGCAAGAACTGCTGTAAAAAATTGCGGTATACTTTACCTGTCCCCTCTGTCTGCTTCTTACACAGTGGCTTTAGCTTACCACCCTTTTGCTTTGAAACCAATATATTTATAGCGTACTTTGCGCCCCACTGACTGAACAGATGTGTCATTTCAAAATATTCAAAACCGCACGCTTTCGCCAGTTTGACCCATTTACGCAATCTACCCCAGCCGAAAGTATACTTGCCAGAGACTGATTCTATTACATCAACCAGTTGTATAATGCGTTTTTTACCATCAAGCGGCGGAGTAAATAGAGGCGTGTAAATAGTGTTCTGGTTGTGGTCAACCAAATTTTTGAAATACTTTTCCACTAATCGCCAATATTCCTCGCCAAATGGCTCAACTTTGTACCAATCCGCAATTGCATCACTATAGAACCAGTGTGTCACCGGGATGTTTAGCTTTGGAAGTTTGGCCGGTAAAATTCTGATTATTGCTTCAACAGAATATTTTTTCGTTCCATCATCGATTGTAACCTTTATATTGTTTTTGCCGCTTTGGTTTGGCAGCCTAACTGTAACCCAATACGACCTGCTCCTGTTCTTTTCAAATCTCTCTTCCTCGAAACTTTCCAGAAGCGGATCAGGAACAAAACCAGGCGCATATCCTTCCAATAAGTTACTGGGGCTAAAAGTTGAATGATCCTTCAGCGGGACAAGCCCTGCAAGCCTAACGGAACAATACTTAGCAAATCCGCCATTAAGAGTAATCTTATATGGACCGGCATTTTCAGCCGGATTTTTCACAGGTCGAAACCCTATCTGCAACGATATAACCTGGCATAGCAAACCAACCAATTGCAATTGGCGATTTGAGCCAGACTTACTTTCCGGTAAGATACGTTCTAAAGAATCACTAATCCAAACTTGCACAAAATGTCCTGTAAAATTAAAATCCCAAATTATCAATTACTGGTTCGATTACCATTCATATTCCCATTAATCTCCATATCCAAACCAACAAATTTTTCTTATTTTTGCATAATCTTCGACTTGAGACTCAGAAAACTACTAAAGGCAGACTCATATAATTTTGTGGCTTCTTCATTCGGCTCAATAACAGCCTCTTTATGTATCATATTCCTACAGGCTTCCTCAATATCTCCATAACTGCCCACTGCCACGGACTGAAGTATCGCTGTACCCAAAGCGGCGGATTCAGAACACCTCATCGTTACAATCGGTTTACCTGTGATGTCTGCTTTAATCTGATTCCAAAGCAAACTCTTAGCGCCTCCACCGAGAGAATGAATCTCTTTACAATGAATACCCAGCCTGGTCATCATTTCGACATTCTCCCTTAATATATAGGCTAATGATTCCATAATAGCCCTTACAAAATGACCTCGTCTATGGTGCAATCCGATTCCATAAAATACTCCCGCAGAATTATAGCCAGTATCTATCATTGCGCCACCTGCAAGATATGGTAAAAACATAAGCCCCTGGCACCCTGCAGGTATATGCTCGGCAGACTGAACCATCACATCGTAACAATCTTTTCTCTGCTCATTTGCCAGTTGCTGTTCATATTCAAAAAAAGTATCTCTGAACCACTTAAACGCCATCCCCCCTGTTGGACACCAATTTATAAGCAGATATTTATCAGCAATAGCGTGACACTGTATCGGAATCGAACATCTTTTAATACTTGGTTTTTTGTCAATTGTAGCGAAAATAGCAAGTGCAGCGCCAGTTGTTTCAGTGATTATATCGCTGCTGATGCCGCCTGAACCAATCGCACCGCTGGTCTGATCCATAGCCCCAGTAACCACAACTGTTTTTGCCGTCAAACCCGTCTCGTCACAAACGTCAGATTTTAGATGACCGACAACCCGACCTGACTCTTTTAAAATAACAAGCCTATCCCGGCTGATTCCAACATAATTGAGAATATCATCCCACCAGTCCTTTTTATAAATATCCAGCATAAAACTGGAAGCATACAGAGAATATTCGCCAACAAACCTATCTGCAAGCATAAAAATTATATAGTCTTCCACAAGAATAAATTTGTCAACTTTTGCATATAACTCGGGGGCATTTTTTTTGAGCCACAATATTTTTGTTATAGGCCATGCTGGCTCACAACCAAGCTGACCTGTAATAGCGCCAGAACCCAATGCTTTGGTAATTTCATGAGCCTCTTTTTTTGAACGACTATCCATCCAGACAATCGCGTTACACAGAACCTTACCTCTTTTATCCAAACAAATTAAAGTCTCGCCCTGACTACATACGCCTATTGATTTGACATCTTTCTTGGATATACCAGACTTGGAGAGAACCTCTTTTATACCCAGCAAACAGAATTTCCAATATTTTTCAGCTTCAAATTCAACGATACCTTCTGATGGAGTATAAAGACTATATTCATGCGTAGAAATTGATGCCATTTTGCCGAAATTGTCGAAAAGAATAACTTTTACGGAAGTCGTACCAATATCCAGAGAAATATAATATTCCGAATTTTTCGGATGCTTATCAAATTCAACTTCTTTAGCTGTCATTAGGCATCCAGAACCACTTTGATGTCAAGGAGATAACACAAATCAACAAGTTCATCAGTATAGTTACCATGGATTGCAGCGAAGTGCTGTGATTGAACATGATTCAAAATGCTTCTTACGCTGCCATCAGGAAAGAATTTAACACTGGGCCAGGTTGGCAATGAAACCCCCATCTCTATCCATTGCGGTGGTTCTCTACCTTCGCCCGATACTATGTGCATACGATATCCCTCATTGTCCTCTGAAAGACATGCTAATGTCATCCTGCCTGTTTTCAACTTTGAACAGTAAGCGATGCCATCCAACAAGACAGTTGAAATATTTTTAATCAGATGTTTACCTTCAATCAGCTGATTAGGTATATATCCGTCGACACCAAGGATTATCCATTCCGGATGATGTTCATAGTGTTCGATAAACATTGGTGTTCCACCTGAAATCCATTTTAGCATCACCTCTGCTGTGAGATTTCCAATGTCGTTCTCATCACAATAAGGATAGCCGGCTGAGGCTACCAGTGCAGATGGCACACTATGAACGGTATTCATCTCAAGCGCAATACCTTCCACACACTTATAAGAGATTGCACTGAAGTCTTTGGCCTTGCATATCTCAACTGTCGCCATATACATTCTTATGGCCTTTTCAATAACTTCATCTTTGGGTTTGCCAAGAGGATATTCCCAATCCCTGGTTATCTTCGCCGTCTCAGCTTTAACTGCAACATCATCAATACTGTCCATCTTCTTCTGCAGCTGAAGCATATCAATGCTTTCAATCTCCGGCCCAATCTTATCACGAAATGAAGTCGGGTTATAACCGGTTGTATAAAGCCCCATATCATTAAAACCAATCATGCCCAAACGTGTATATCGAAGCTTCCTTGCAACATGAGCAGCTCTGCCAAATTTCTTTATACCATCAACATCCATAGGGGAATCGGGGGCATTGAACAGATATTTAAATTTAAATCCCCATCTTTCAAGCGGAAATCTCAACGCTGTTGATCCCGCACCGGCCGCTGGAGAAACAAGAGTATCGCCTTTCGTAAATCCACCAAAACTATATAAAACCAGTGGTTTATCTTTAAACTCACGTAGTACCCTTATAACCCCACGATAATCAATCCAATTAACAATATTCGCAATCAAAAAATCCCAGTCCTGTGATTTTAATTCTTTGATAGCTCTTTGCACCTGCTCAGTCTCACCAAACACAGGGGCTGTTCTTACAAGTTCAATACCAGCATCAACAAGTTGCTTTTCAGCTTTTGCGCTTATTTTTTTGAGTTCATCGGGCACATAAAATTGCGTGCCAAATGCTACATAACCTGCTTTTAGTGGATCCATCAAATTCCTGTTAAAATTAAAATTCCTGTGAATAACACAAATTACGTTCCTGCCAGACAATTTGCCGAAGCTTAAAATCGCGTATCCTTATGATGCTCTGATAAGCTTCAAATCCAACCCGATTGTGTTTAATTGAATCTATTGGCTCTGGGTCCATCATCTCTAACTGCAGTTTACCATCAACAAATATAAAACAATGACCATTAATACTGCCGGCCTGAATATGATACTCTTTGCCAGGTACAAACCATGGACAGGAAGTTCCCGCTATCACTTTATATTCAGGTGATTTTTCTATCCCAACTTTACCTTCCCACCAACCCTGAACTCCGGCGACATAAGATAAATCCCTGGTATTTGTTTGTTCGTTCCAACTAAGATTCCACATCACATTTATATCGTGCTTTGAAGGCAAAACTGTCTGGCCATAAAAATCCATCAGTACATTGCCAGGGAAAGACTTTTTCGAGATTATAACACCAGGCGCCGGCAGCGAGTTTTTACCGTAAAAAGCTCCATCTTCATACCACCATTCAGCATTTCTAACTTCCCAGCCCTCGACAAAACTTTTCTGCGTAAAAGCCCTGTCATAAAGAACAGGCGATGCCTCCAAATCAATCCTTTTACGCATGATAAGAAGTTCTTTTTTATCATTTACCATGTTTATCCTTTTAATAAATAAAAATATCAAGCTGTCATTTATAATATTGCTTCATCTGTTCACAACCTTTCATGTTGAGGATATCCTCTAACAATGCCTCCGCCTGCTTTTCTGAATTAGTCCAGGGATCCATCATAATCAAATCCACAAGACCTTTCTTGCTGCCCCTTTGATATGCATCCAACTCAACTTCAACTGGAGCAACTCTGTCGCGCAACATTCTTGCCAGTACCGGCTTTGGCAAAGCAGTTGGATGTATGCCCTGAATGCCGCTCTTACTTACCATAGCTGGCAATTCCACCTCAAAATCCATAGGTACGCCATTAATGTAATTGTGAGTGTTAGGAATATTCACATATATCATCCTTGGAATATCAAACGCAAGAGATTCCATAAAACAAATAATTTTATCATCGTTTTTTTGTGGGGGACAAACTTCTGTGATTTTTGCATTTTTGTCTGCCATAGCTTTATCCAATTCCTCTTGCCACTTATCGGCCATACCAGATGTCCCTTCCCACCAACCGGTAGGATCTTCTTTCCATTTGGCCTCGACAGTGGCATCGTTATGATACCAGAAAGGCCATGAACCGCCGCCCACATGACATGTGTCGCCTATTGGAAATACGCCATACCGCTTATAAAGATCAATTGCCTTGGGCCCCATATAATTGCTTGCTTCACAGGTTTCCCAGAATTTTTTTGCACCTCCATCACTGATCCATTTATCGAGAATAGGGAATGCGTTTTCACCTTTATACGTAAAATCTGTTAACCACAGATAATGATTAACACCTGACATTTGAAGGTTAACATATTCTCTTTCGAGCCCCAATATCTTAACAACATCATAAACACCAGCATAACCGTGACATAGACCTGCAAATTTTAGATATTTGTATTTGCGAGCAAGATAAGTAGTTGCAGCCATTACCGGATTAGCTAACATCACAAACCATGCATTAGGACACAGTTCAAGAATGTCTTCAGCTATTTCGTCAAAATGCTTCAACTGGTAGTAGTTAATCCAAAAGGCCTCGTCATGCATAATATGCTGACTTCCGCCAAATCTATAGCCATGCTTTTTTGCGATAGCCCATCCCCTGCGATAGCCATCATGGCCAAGTATCAAAGCCAGATCAACAACAAAATCAGCATCTTGGATACATACTCTTCTGTCAGTTGTTGCATGCAGGTCGATTTTAAAACCCAACTCATCAGCATATCTTCTGCATAATAAGACAACTGTCTTCAGTCTGTCTTCATTAACATCCATAAAACAGATGGTACTGCTTTCAAAATTAGGTGTGCCACAAAGGTTCTGAATAAAAAGCTTTGAAAATGTAGAACTTCCTGCTCCAATAACGCTGATTTTTAATTTTTTGGTCACTTTACCCTTTCTTCGCTAATCTTCAGCCAGAAACAATGTAAATCTTATAAAAGATTATACTTTTTAGCAGCACTTTCAGGTGCAAGCTTACCTTTCAAAACATCAATCAATGCCTTTTGTAATTCCAATGGCTTTGCGGATTGAATCACATTTCTGCCAAATACAATTCCAGATGCACCATTATCTATCTCTTCCTTTGCAAACTTCAATGCATCCAGATCTGTTGGCAATCTCTTACCGCCAAGAGCCAGAATTGGAGTAGGACAGCCATCTACAACTTCTTTAAATTTATGTGTATAGAAAGTCTTAATAACATCCGCACCGAGTTCATACAGAATACGACATCCGATTTTTATTTCATTGTGCATCTGTTCAGGTGAAAGTTTTTCATCATCTACCGGAAAATATTCCCCAATCACGGGCAGCCCCAATTCGTGTGCCTGACCGCAAAGCGTCCTAAACACTTCTATATTTTTCGCATCTCTTTCCTGCGAACCGGTTTGCAGAGACAAAGAGATAAGAACACATTGTGCCCCGGCTTTAAAAGCTTCCTGAGGTGTAAATGCTGCAACAGTATCTCCAGAATGATAATTAAAGTCAAAACAATAAATGGTAGACCAGTTAATTCTCACTATAGGCATAGGACTATTGCGATGGCCACAGAGTTTTAGCCCAATGTCTTTTAACATACCTGGCGACATAAGAATACCATCAACTGCAGGCAAAATTCTATCAGGAAGTTCATTAACTTTATCAACGCCTTTAATTGGGCCGTCAAACATTCCATGGTCGAACGCAACCACAATTGCTGGACCCGTACTAAAAAACCGCGATAAAAAAAGGTTTTGTGTCGTCAAAATTTACTCCTTAATTTTTCATATTCAAAATCATGGCGGATTATACCTGATCATCCACCAAAACATGCTTGCAAAAAAACAAATCCTTCGACGTTTTTTACAAAACGTATATTACTGTCTTTTTTGCCTTAATTATAACATTTTCAATGCTCTCAAGTTTAATGAAAGCCATCCACATCTTGATTTCTCATGACATCACTAATTTTATCATATACATTTCGTTAAATCAACAAAGAAATTGCTCAAACTTGGGATAGCTAAGGAACATCGTACCCCCCTGATAAGGATAAGATGTATATCAATAGAACAGTATCAAATGTTAAGGAAGCTCTGTAAGGGCGAGGGTTATACCGCATTACTGGCCGCAGATGAAATCTCTTGCTTTGCCTAAGTAGTTCCTGTTGCGGAAAGGTATAAAAATGATGAAGAAATAATCGTCTGATTCAGGACGAAGTCGATTCCATCATTGTTTTCATAAAACTGTCCGCTTACGCTCTTTTAAAAGTTAAAATTTCAGTTTTCTGAACAGACTATCCCCAAGGGCATGCTCAAAAACACTCTGTTTCGGTCGAATCCGCCTTA
>LBWG01000030.1:0-13277 GCA_000993535.1 Candidatus Uhrbacteria bacterium GW2011_GWF2_39_13
CAATGATAACACTGTTGTAAAGATCATGCTTACCGCCGTCATCACTGGAATGACAGGTATTTACTTATTGAAAGAATTTAAACTGGTTTCTTTGTATCCCAAGCAGGGATCATTTGGGATAAATGCCGTCGGAGGCCTCATCTTCGGCGTAGGTTTTGCTGTGCTCGGATACTGCCCGGGGACTATTGCGGGAGCTATCGGCAACGGATATATTGACGCGGCTATCGGCGGAACTGCAGGAATACTTGCGGGATCATATTTATACGCTATGCTCTATCCGAAAGCATTTATTAAACTTAACAATTTCGGTAACTATGGAAATAAAACACTGCCTGAACTACTCAGAGTCAACGACTGGGTGATGATATTCTTTACAGTTGCATTTTTATGATCCTTGAAGTAAATGCATATTATTAGGATTGATGTATATTATGAAATTAAGAAAATTATTTTACAACACCGTTCTCAAAATATATAATAAACGGCTTTCCTTTGAATCGCTTTATTCTGAAGTTCTTGAAGGGCTGGAGGACAGGGAAAAACGAAGATTTATAAATCTTGTGAATCAGTTTTTCAGAAATTTCAATTTCCTTGAGCAGTATTTTATAGAGAACATAGATAAGAACATTGATGATCAGGGCATGAAGATCAGCATGCTTATCCTTTGCGCCGGTACCGAGTATTTTTATCTCGACAGTTCTACGGATTATTCGGTCGTGAATGATTTCGTTGAGATAGCCAAGGAAGAACTCGGTCAGGGCAAAGCCAAATATATTAACGCGATCCTGAGAAAGATGACTAAACTGACTTTGTCCGAAGAAGATAAAGTTTCAAAGAAAGCGCTTTATCTGTCTCATCCGCAATGGGTCATTGACAGGCTTATTGCTGATCACGGTAAGCAGACTGCGGAAGACATTCTGAAATTCAATCAGTCGGTTCCATCGGTCTATGTAAGAGCGAACAGAATAAAAAACAGCAGAGATGAGCTTAAGGTTCATCTGGAAAGCGAAGGGTTAGTGTCTTCCGCTGTTGAGCACTTTGAAGATTTTCTTAAGGTAGAAAGGGGCAATGTCCTCTCTTCAAGATCGTTTGAGGAAGGCAGGTTTTATATACAGGACCCGTCCCATTCGCTGCCTGTGCTTATTTTAGATCCGAAGAAGAACGAGAAGGTACTTGATCTGTGCTGCGCACCGGGCGGAAAGTCAACCTATGTTCAGGAGCTGACCGGCAATAAGGTCAGGCTGCATCTGAACGATATTTCGATGAAGAAAAGAGTTCTGATCAAGATGAATTTTAAACGGCTCGGTCTGGAATTCAATAAGCTCACCTTTCAGGAAGCCCAAAAATTTCAGGTATTCGAGGAATTCGACAAAATACTTATCGACGCGCCATGCACAGGCAGCGGCAATTTCAGGCGTCATCCGGAGAGCAGGTGGAATAAGGATGAGGAAATGCTCTCTCAGCTTACGAAGCTTCAGTTCGAGATTCTGACGCGGGCTTCGATATTCGTGAAAATAGGAGGGTTCATAGTTTATTCGACCTGTTCGGTGTTCAAAGAAGAGAATATGGATATAATTAATAAATTTCTGGAAGCTGACGATCATTTTATTGTCGAAACTTCAGCTGATACGAAACTTGATATTTTCAAGAATGTCGACGGCAGCTACGCAGTAAATCCTGGCATTCATCATCATGAGGGAGCATTCGCTGTCAGACTTAAGAGGGTTAGGTAAAAGATCTAGGATTTAGCTTTCAGCACAATCAAAAGCAGCATGTATGCACCTGCCGTCAGAGCGGCTGAGATAAAAAGGCTCAGATAAAAATTGATCTGCATTTTTAAAAAGACAGGCAAGGCGATAAACAGAACCAGCGAAGGGATCACCAGCCAGAAGACATCTTTTGAAACCTCAGAAATTTTTGCAACATCACCCGTATCGATATACATCCAGACGAACGCAAGTACCGATAACAGCGGCAGCGACGCAAGAAGCGCGCCTGCTGTCGAATTCCTCTTCGAGATCTCTGAAACAGCTACAATGACCAGAGCCGATATGACCACTTTTACGATGTAGTAAATCATGATGAAAATCTATGTAATAATTCGGGTAAAGTCAATTATCTTAAGTAAGGAAATGCTTATTTTAGAATTATTTATCAACTAGCAGTTTTATTTATACCATTAAAAAACAACTTTGCGATTATTGCCCGTTCGCAGCACCTGTTGTATATTTCAGTAAATTCAAGGAGAGAACAAAATGGACATGAAAAAAATAGGGTCGTTTATCAGAAAGATCAGATCAGAAAAGAAAATAACGCAAAAACAACTCGGAGAAAGGCTGAATGTTTCATGTCAGGCAGTGTCGAAATGGGAGCGAGGTGAAACCCTTCCGGACACAATGCTGCTGCTAACCTTGGCAGAAATTCTTGAAATATCCGTTGATTCGCTTCTAAGAGGCGGAGAGCCTGTTATAAATTACAATAAAAATATTTCTGTAATGGCGATCAAGAAAGGTATTGAGCAGCTCAGTAATCTTGGAAATCTTATAGGCAAGGACAATACGGTATATAAATGTATCGTTGAAGGAATAAATAAAGGGATGGTGATGGATGTTGAGGAGTGTTTTGACGATCAATTCAAGAAAGAGGCTCTCATAGCTGAAATGATTGTGCAGAATATAATGAGCGGATCTTATGTTGACCTGACTGAAGCGCATAAACATTTCAAGTTCGATCATTGGAAGAAGATAGTCACAAATTATGCCAATAAGCATGGAATAAAGTAAAAAAAAATCATTTCGAATTGACTAGTCAGTGAAATTGTCGTAAGTTTAATGACAGAGAATAAAGTTATTTTATTAATAAACAAATCAGGTTGGTTTATGAGAAGAAAGTTGATTATTGTTTTATCCTTAATATTGATTATTGTAAGTTGTGCTTCAAAAAGAACAACTATGAAAGAAAACGACTTAAAAGAAATAAAGGGTAATGTAAAATCTATAGAGGAAATAACAAATCAAAATAATCCATTTATTGAGAAACTTAATCATAAGCTCATGCTATTTAATGAATCAAATAATGAGATAAAGGAAATATCATGCAATTCAGACGGCACTGTAAGGGCTTATCAATTATTTAAGTATGATTACAAAGGAAACCGCATATCGTTTGAAGAATACAATTCAAAGGACAGCTTGCTGAACAAACAGTTGTATTTATATAATGATAAAAATAATTTGATAAAAATCGAATGGGGTAAAGATCAAATCTGGGAGTATTCATACGATGAAAATGGAAACAAAATCGAATGGAGAATGATTGATTCTAAAAGAAACATCAATAACATACAAGCTAAATATAAATATGATCAAAAAGGGCGCATTTCAAGCTGGGACGAATATTTTAATGGAACTTATAATTATACCCATGTTTTAAAATATGATGAAAATTCGAATGAGACAGAAGAGAATTTATTTGATCGAAATGGGAAGTTATACTCAAGGTATTTAAAGTATTATGATGCCATGGGGAATATAACAAAATATGAAGATTTTGTTAAAGATAGTTTAATTCACCTTACTACATACGATTATGACAAATATAATAATATTAAAAAGTATAATTTTTTTGAACCCGACGGTAAACTCAAATCATCGGTCATAATTGAATATGAATACGATAATTACGGGAATTGGATAAAGTTAGTTAACTCTACGAATACGGTTATAAGAAAAATTGAATATTATGAATAAATTTACAGCAGCTGATCTATTCTATCTATATGATAATCGGCTATAAGCTTTCGCGGCTCTATATGCTCGGGCCAGAGGTCTTTTATAAATTCGGAAGTGAAGCAGGCTGCAATTCCAAAGTTTTTGGCTCCGTTTAGTTCATCTGCCCCTCCGTCGCCTATGAAAAGGCATTCTTCCATAGACGCACCGGAAAGTTTTAGTGCGAGATCGTATATCTGCGGTTCCGGTTTTATGAATCCAACATGGCATGAAAATATTGCATGGTCAAAATATGGCGAGGCAGGTGAATCCGGCCAGCTTTTAATTTCGCAGACATCCGCGTTACTTAGCAGTATGAGCTTCTTTCCCCTCTGTTTAAGTTCTTTCAAAGTAGCTACGGTATGAGGCAGAATGTTCTTCAGGGCGAGATCGAACCGCCCGTATCTTATTCTTGCGAGTTCAGAGATGGTTTCGTCCGATATGTTTATTCCGAGTTTGCCGGTTATATCGCGGATGATCTCTATGGGATCGGTTATTATCCCCCGTGTTCTGCGCTCTGAATCCGTAAAAAGAGCTTCGAGCCATTCTTCGTAAGATATTCCGATAATCTCGTGCGAGTACAATCCCGGGACATCCGAATGATGCATGGATGAGAGCGTGTGGAAAAGGTCGAATATGAGCACTTTGTATTTTGAAATGTCGGGTCTTATGTCAGCCATAGTTTTTCCTAAAGTTTGTCATTAACAATTGATATGAAGAATTCCTTTGACCACAGGTTAAGCTCTCTTGTGTCTTTGATGAACGGTTCTACATCTTTTTTCGCTGCCTTGAAGTCTATTCCGGTAAACTTTTCGGTCAGCAAAGCTTTTAATACGCCCGGAGTCAGTTTTGTGCCTGACTTTAAATGTCCTGTCTGATTCATCCTTTCTGAAAGATGCTCAAGGTTCGGTTTAGCATTTTGTGATATGTACCAGACTAGGTCGTAAATGTCCCTTCCCTTAGATCTTCCTCCTCCCCAGTTCCTGCAGAGAACGGCATGAAGTTTTCCCGCAAACAATGATGGCATATCGTATAGCAGAACCGAATATGGTACCGGCGATAAATGATATCTGACCTCAAATCCAGCTCCGGACGGCGGATTAGTATCAACTTCAAGCTTGATCTTAAGTTTCTCGTTCCTGTGAATTTTCGCTATTCCCGGAAGGGTAGATGTTATGTTCATTATCTGGATCTTCGTTCCTCCCTTTATGAACGCCGATTCGATATTTGTATTGAAAGATTTTGTCTTTTTTTCCACTTCCATTTTAAAGCCGAACGCTCCGAGCTCATCTTTTACCGCATCGCAATACTGTGAAATGTCGAAGCTAACATTCGGGTCCTTTAAAGAAAAATCAAGGTCTTCCGAAAATCTTCCTGTTCCGTAAAATATTCTTAAAGCTGATCCTCCGTAAAATGCTGCCGTATTGAAAAAATCCGCTCTGTACAGTCCCAGAAGAGCTATTTCCTGAACTATCTCTTTAATTGCGTTTTTATAATCATCAGTAGTAACGCATTTGTATTTTTTCAGCATTTCATTCACTGCGCTGTGCATCATTTTCTCCTTGCTTTCAGATATTCGAGCATTTTATCGGGGAGTATTTTTCCGTAGAGCGGTACAATTAATTTAAGATCTGTAATGTTAAGCCTCAAAAATTCAGCCTCATCAATTCTGAGGTCATCAAAAAGCAGCAGTTCAATATCGGTCTTTCCGCTGATGTTCTTAATTTTGTACAGGATGTCGCAAAGGGCTTTTTCTCTGGAGGCGATAAGATAGGGTTCTCCGTTCTCTTCATGTCTTTCGATACCGTGGAAATATAGTACAGGGTTGATGTATCTGTAAACAAATCTTCCGACCGGCGTATCGAATTCTTTATCTTTGTTTTTATTGAAAACGGCTGAAGCTACGGCCGTCACTTTTTCAGGGATCATTCCGTAGTATGATAGTGCGTATTCGAAAGAAATATATGAGGGTCCGTATATCACATTTGCCAGAGTTTTGATATTGTACTCGTGACCTTTTATATAAAGTCCGCGCCTGATCCTTACATATTCTCCGGATTTTACCAATGCCGTCAGTTTCATTTTGGGCGATGCATACCCCGAAAGGTTGTTCATCAGATATAAATTGTCGTAATACATAAGTTGTCGCTTTCTCCAGTTAGTACAAATATACTTTACTTTATGGAGAAAGTCAAGTTTTGAAGACCTATACTCTTACTTTAACTACAATTTTTTTTACTTCAACGGGTGAGTAAACCGATATTCCGGGCTTATGAAGGTCCTTGGGAAAAAATATCGCGAATAATCCCGGCTGCAGGATCAGATGTTCGCAATCTCCAAAATAGAACGCGATGTCTTTTTCATCATCATAATGATCTCTTATTTCCTGATCTTCAAGCCCGAAAAATCCGATCTGTTCAATCCCCTTTGTAATTAGCTGAATGTCAATATATTTAACATGCGCTTCAAGATACCCTTCGGTTTTTGTCTTGTATTTAGTGACTGATGCGTAAATGTCATCTCCTTCGATCATGTGTTTTCCGACGGGCAGATTTTCAAGATCGGCAGTCTGAATGAACGCGAACGCCTTTTCAAACCTCGGATTAAGGTTTTTATATTTATCCATATTTTTTATATAATCGAAGATCATTTGATTTATTTATCCTTTAATTCCTCTGCATCAGCTTTGTCGTGAAGCCTGTCAGTAGATAACTTATTCCTGATCAGGTCGTCTTTACCGATAAAATAAACTTCCAGCTCACTATATTTACCTCGTGCTCTATGTTTTTTAGCTACACTGAATTCAACACCGCTAATCTCATTCAGCAGATCAACCCTGACAGGGGCAACACCAAAAGTAATTACATTTCCTTTTGTAGCAAATAAATCATTTTTCAGGTCTTTTTCAGGAAAACCAAATTCGATAAGAGCTTTAATTAATTTAGCTATATTATCTTTAGAAATCTCGAAAAAAATATCAATATCTTTTGTAAATCTGGGATAACCGTAAAAAGCTACAGCATATCCTCCGATTATCATATATTCGACTTTATGCTTTTCGAGTAACTGTAATAATTCTTTGAAGTCTGGCTGGATATTCATATAAAAATTTCCCTGATTCAATTCTTAACTGCTCAACAATATCCAATCTTTGCTCGGGCGTCAGACTTTTCCAGTATATCCTGTCTGATTTTCTCTGCTCGTCATGGGTTGTAATAGTAATAACCATTTCCACAGCTATATTCCGTTTTTATTATCCGTCACTCTAAATATACTGAATTACAGGTGCATTTGCAAATTCGTTCTTATTTTTATAAATTTCAATTATGACAAATTTGATAGTAAGCATATTTATGATAGTATTTGCAGGCGCGATGATCTGGCTTTTCCGTTATCTCGGTACGCTCGGACAGTGGAGAGCTCCGAAAAATAATTTGTCTAACAAAGCAAAGCTTATACTAAATTCAAAAGTGAGTTTTTATAGAGCTTTGCCTGTTGAAGAAAAAAAGTTTTTTGAATTCAAGGTCTCTGAATTTCTTGAGAATGTAAAGATATCGGGTATTAATATTTCCGTGAATGAGGCCGATGGTCTTCTGGTAGCCGCAAGCGCGATCATTCCGATTTTCAGGTTCCCCGACTGGCAGTATCTGAATGTAAAGGAAGTTCTGCTTTACCCGGACAGTTTCAATGAGGACTTTCAGACAGACGACGGACGCGATGCTTCGGGTATTCCGGACAATATAGGTATGGTCGGGGACGGACCGCTGAACGATAAAATGATACTTTCCAAGCCTGACCTTCACTGGGGTTTCGCGAATGAGTGGGACGGCACTAATGTCGGTATTCATGAGTTTGTTCATCTGATAGATAAATCCGACGGTTCTGTTGATGGTGTCCCGAAGCTATTTTTAGAAAAAAAATATATTATTCCATGGGTTGGACTGATCCACAAAAACATGGAAGAGATTTTTAAAGGGCGATCCGACATAAATCCGTACGGTTCAAAGGATAAAACCGAATTCTTCGCCGTAGTAAGCGAATATTTTTTTGAAAATCCCGAAAAGTTCAAAGCCAAACATCCGGAATTGTATGAAATGCTGGAAAATATGTTCAGGACGAAAAGATAAAGAATCAATTTTAATGTCTATTTTATGCCACAGTCCAACAGATATCTCTTAAGTTCATCAGGCTTCTGAGTGCCGAACCCACGGGGAATTGAATTTCTGTATCTCTTTGTATTCAGCCATATTATTCCTTTTTTTCTTCTTCAGGAACTGCTTCATTCTTTTCGTCCGGCGATTCAGGCGCAGCTTCATCTTTCTTAAAATCACTTTCGTTGAAGTAAACTGTCTTTTCGGTTGTTTCATGTTCTTTGTGAGATTTAGCGGAAAGCTTGAATATAAATTCTTTAATCTTTTTTCTGAAAATTACTATTACCGCTATCAGAACGATTATGATAAGCCATTTAATAAAAGCGGGCACCCAACTCTGAATAAAATAAACTTTAAAAGTGAGCGGGTCAGCGGGATTGACTATTGTTTTAGCGAATCTGTATATCTGGCCAGTCATCGGCACATTTATCCTTATCGGCAAAAGTCCCGTTGATCCTGAAGCTTGAGAAATTGAAGGCGATGCCGCCAGTTGTTCCATCTTTCTCCCGAAGCTCTTTTCCTTGCTCATCTGCACCATCTGGTCTGACTCGGCAACAGGCGCATTCCTGAATTCGCTGAGCTGAGCTTTTGCCTCCATATCGCCGGCATCTTTTTTATCCATGCCTACTTCATTAGCTTCGGATTCGTCATAAACTCTCTCGTCGCCGAAAATATTAAGGCCTCTTATCATTTCCTCTTTTTCAAGTGTGCTTGAGAAATAAAGATATTTGTAGTCGTTCGGCAGATATACCGACCATAAGACCTGGCTTGTTAGCAGATCTACGGCAGGCAGAAGTGATTCTTTAGTTCCGAACAATCCGAAATTTTCCTTTGATTCTGCGAAGATCACTTCGACCGGGAAAGTATCAAAAGTGCTGTTTAGTGAATTTGATCTGATTAGAGGTATAAGCAGCTTACCGTCATCATTCAGAGAAGACTCAACCGGCTCATTATTTACAAAAACGCTCCATACTTCCGCGTTTTTAGGAAGCTTTATTTCAAGGAACTGTTTTGAGCTGTTCTTGATATTATATTCAATATTGTGAACTATCTTTCCATCCTCTGTGAACAGCGTAATGATATTCGCCGAGTATATAGCCGCCGTAGGTACGCCGATCTTTTTATGTTTGGTAATATCTAGAAGAAGAAGATAGGGATGTTTAGAATATTTAAATCCTTCAATCAGCGGTTTAACCGAACGGTTGATAAGATCGGCAGGAAGTGTCTGGGTCGCTATTCTTTCAAGTCCTCTGTTCTCTGTAACAAGAACTTCCGCGCTAGTATTAAGTTCTATCCCGATATTTCCGCTTTCTCTGATAGTATTTAAGGTTCTGATTCCTGTGAAAGGTGTTTCAAGTCCTTCTGTGCTCAAAGGTACTTCTGTAACGAGATTTACGAATGCATTTCCTTTTTTGCCGTAAGTGAAGGGGATGACTATCATGCGTGTTTTATCTTTTATAATCTCCTGCCACTCGCCCACGCCGTCACCGTAAATGTTAAGGATGTTCACGTTATCGTCTAAAGCTACGGTCACTCCTTCAATCTCGGTATGCAGAATGTTGTAATTTATAGTCGTGTTGGTTTTGAGCGCGTTATCCTCGATGGATATCAGGTGATTCATATCGGCATAAACTTTTGACGGAAGTTTTTCGATTACCTCGAATTTTTTTCTCCAGGTGATATTTAATCCGGTCGTAGGCATGATCACAGCGGAAATATAAGTTGTTTTATTGCTTTCGGTCGTGTTTATCTGGCTGGCCTGTGGTATTTCAACTTCTATTTGAGGCTGCGGTATCTCAAGCTCAAAAAGCGTTATCGGTGTCTGATTTATATAAAGATAAAGCTGGTACGGACCTTTGGAAAGAGATGATTTTACCGAGAACGAAGCATCCACCCTGTACTCGCCTTTGCCTTTCAGAACAAGGTTCGTGTAGCCGTTCTCGCTTACAACAAGCGCCGGCTGACCGTTTACTTTTATATCCGATAATGCGGTGGAAACAGGGAGTACGGGCACTTTCTGATACTGGTCGGAATTAAGAACATGTACAAGGAATGTTGCAGTAAAATCCGTATTTTCAGATTTCATCTTTCCTTTATAGACAGCTTTGGTAATTAGATAGCTGTAAGGCGGAGTACCTGCCGATCCCGCAGGGTTAACCATACTGTCAACGATCTTCTTGAAATCAGCCTGATTAAGTATCACATTCCCGTTGGCGATGTTGTATGATTTGTAATCCTGCTTTCCTGTCTGAATAAGAAGTTTCTCAAATGTATCGAGGGGTATTATGATCATGTTCTTGTCGATGTTCGTCAGATTTTTAAATTCGATCCACGGAAGCGAAACTTCGCTTTTTTCCTGGGGAAAAGCATTGATGAAAAGTGCAAAAATAAGAACCAGAAATAATATTTTCGCAATTATAGAATTCTTCATGACCGGACTCCATAGTTTAATATAATTGCTAAATAATAATTAAATTGTTGTTCTCAATCAATAGAAATAAAATTTATATTGGGAATATCATTTTGTATTCTTCTTCGAAGTTAGGCGTGAAAACACCTTTTCCGAGATTTGATTCGATCTCGGTCTTTGACCAGAACCTGCCGCCGTCAAGTTCAGTGCTGTCGGGCGTAAGTAGTCCGTCATACACAGTGATGAAGCTATATATGAATTCCCGTTCGACAGAAGATTCCCAGATGTATTGTGCGGCAAGTTCAGGGATGAAATCCTTTATCCCGATCTCTTCTTCAGCCTCGCGCTGAAGGCTTATTTTTAAATCTTCGCCGAACGAAATATGTCCGCCGACCGCCGTATCCCATTTTCCGGGCTGAATTTTTTTATTCAGAGGTCGTTTTTGCAGGTAAATCTCGCCTTTGCTGTTAATTACATGCAGATGAACGACCGGGTGAAGGTATTCTTTGCCTGAGTGGCAAATGCTTCTTAAAGCTTTTCCTGTAACTTCGCCATTTTCATTAACAAGGGGAAGCCATTCTTCGATATCGGCAGGATTATTCAAATTCTTTTACCACCTTTTTTAACAGTTCGGGGATCGGAAGGCTCTGCGGGCATTTTTCAACGCACTGACCGCAGTTAACGCAAAGCGAAGCTTTAGCTTTATCGCCCAAAAAGTTTTTATAAAATGTTTTAAATTTATCGTCTTTATACAGGTGGAAGCCGTTATAATACTCAAAACAGGACGGTATAGCTACATTGACCGGGCACGGCAGACAGTACATGCATCCTGTGCATCCGATCTTGGTTAATTTCTTATAGACCTTCGTGACTTTACTTATAACTTCAAGCTCTTTTTTTGCCATTGACCCGGGCTTTGAATCCGAAGCGGTTTTTACATTCTGTCTGACCTGTTCATAAGTACTCATACCTGAAAGTACAGTAACGACTTCCGGGAAATTCCATACCCAGGCAGGGGTTCTTTCTAAGCCTGATGCCGAGTAAATATCTTTCACTTCATCCGGAGGATTCTGCGCGAGCCTGCCGCCTCTCAAAGGTTCCATGACGATTATTGAAAGTCCTTTTTCTGCTGCATATTTGAGCCCTTTAAGCCCTGCCTGATATTCGGTGTCGAGGAAATTGAACTGTATCTGGCAGAAAGTCCAGTCGTAGTCGTCAACTATCTGATAAAAGTGTTCGATGTTGCCGTGGAATGAAAATCCGGCATTTTTAATTTTCCCTTCCCTTAAAAGCTTATCCAGCATCGGAAGCACGCCGAGATCCTTCATTTTCTTCCAGCTTTTTCCGTCAAGCGCATGAACAAGGTAATAATCTATATAACCGGTTTGAAGGTCTTTCAGCTGTTCATTGAATATTCTCATCATGTCGCTTTTTTCTTTAACCTGCCAGGGAGGTAGCTTTGTGGCTATATTAACCTTATTCCTCAGCCCGTCCCTGCTCAGTATCTTTCCGAGAAAAGCTTCGCACTTTCCGCCGTGATATATCTTTGCGGTATCAATATAATTAACACCCTTGCTTATTGCGTAGCGGATGTGCTTTTCAGCCTTTATTTCATCAATTTCCCCGTTCTTAAGCTGAGGCAGTCTCATTGCTCCGTACCCGAGTATAGATATCACATCACCGTTCTTCATTTTTCTGTAAAGCATATAAACTCCTAATTTACAACTTTTCCGTTCTTGATCACTTTTCTGACAAGGTTCATGCCCATGCTGTACGGGATCTCACTCAATTCATTTACTTTCATAACCAGAAGATCGGCTTTTTTACCTTTTTCGATCGAACCGATCTCTTTTTCCAGCCCGAGAGCTTTAGCGCCGCCCAGAGTAGATGCCCATAGGATCTCCGCCGCCGTCATTTTGAGATATATCGCTGAAACGGTCATTATGAATGGCAGCGAATAGCAGTAGCATGTTCCCGGATTGAAATCGGTAGAAAGAGCGCAGATGCCTCCTTTTTCGATGATCTTTCTCGCAGGCGGGAAATCGCGCATTCCAAGGAAGAAAGATGATCCCGGCATCAGGTTGAAAACCACATTTTGTTTGATCATAACTCCCTCCTACCATGGAGCCTCGGCGGATGAGGACTCTTCTGAGGAATGACCATCTGCACGAGTTGAAACCTTCGAGTCATCACTCTGGAGGTCGCTGCTGAAATTTGCTCTCTCCCTTTACTCAAAATCCTGCTGTCGGCGGGCAGCACCTTCAGTCTCTGTCTGACTGCCGGGGTCTCAGATAAAACAGAATTTTAGCGGATTTTACGCCAAAATAAAGTGTTTGTCTAGGACTGGTAGCGGTAGCGCCCCCGCCCAGAAACGTGCTCGCTTCGGCCTCAGAGGACGATGAAGACGAGCCCAAAGGTTGAGCCGGTGAGCTCTTGGAATGGACATAGAGGGCAAAATTGGTTAATTTGCACCGAAAAGCTGCATGTCCAGGCGGAGCTTTGATCTCAGCAAGCTTTTTGATTCGGCATGGTAGGGAAAGACACATCAGCAGGTGAAGCGGCGGCACCTCCTGGCATTGGGACACTCCCTTACGAGGAGGTCAGCACGGCGCAGAAGAGATTTGCGCTTTCGGTCGTAGGTTTTTCCCATACCCTCAACCATATCGAATCGAGCGTTACCTCTGTCCTTTACCCGGCCATGATGAATGACCTGGGATTCGGCCTCCTTCAGCTTGGCGTGCTCTCGGCAGTTTCGAATTTCACCGGCCAAGGTCTACAGGTTATCTGGGGCTTCTTGAGCACGTTTTTCAAGCGCACGGTCCTTCTTGGGATGGGAAATGTCCTTTTGGGGATCTCTATTATCCTGCATGCCCTTCTCGGCAATTATCCTCAGTTGCTCGCCGCTCGAATCTTCGCCAGCATGGCTTCCAGCCCTCAGCATCCCATTGG
>LBWG01000030.1:13282-14020 GCA_000993535.1 Candidatus Uhrbacteria bacterium GW2011_GWF2_39_13
TGGGCGCTGACGTTTCACAATACGGCCGGCAATGTCGGATCTTTTGTGGCGCCCGCGATTGCGTCCTTCCTCCTGTTGTCCATGGGATGGAGACCAGTCTTCGTCATCCTAGGCCTTCCAGGTTTGGTGATGGGGCTGCTCTTTTTCTTCCTTCGCGACCGCGTGGCGGAAGGCGGTGGACTCGATGGCAAGAAGAAGTCGGCCCACGTGAGCTTCGACGCGTACCTTCAGTGTCTTAAAAACCGCAACATTGTTTTTACCTCTCTGGTTCTCATGGTCGGTGCGGCGGGCAGAGGGACGGGAATCAACAACACCTATCTGGTGCCGTTCTTCATGAAGCAGTTTGAGGTGAGCGCCTCCGCCGGCGGGTTTCTTTTGACGCTCATTCAAGGGGCCGGTCTGGTCGGTCCCCTTTTGATCGGCTGGCTCTCGGATCGCTACTGGAAACGGACCTCCATTCTTCAGTTAACCCTCCTTGTCTCAGCCCTGATGACGTTTTGGCTCGTGCATCACCCGGTTTTGGGCCCTCTCCTGTTTTTGAACCTGGTTCTCTACGGCGCCGTGGTGCAATCTCGCGGCTCCCTGACCCAGGCGATGATCGGAGATTTCGCCTCCGATGAGCTGACCGATGCGGCGTTTTCGATTTATTACTTCGTCGGGTTTATATCAGGGCCGTTCTGGACGCTGCTGACGGGTTACGTTATGGACCATTACGGATTCATACCGGCCTTTTATCTG
>LBWG01000031.1 GCA_000993535.1 Candidatus Uhrbacteria bacterium GW2011_GWF2_39_13
GGCGTACTCAATCTGATGTCGGTCTGATTCGGTTAAGTGGGACATAATAGACTCCTTGTGATTTGTAAGACTAAACGCACCCCTCCCCCGGGGGAGGGGAACATGTTGTCTTGGGTTAGTCTATCAACGTACTCCTTACCTTTTCGAAATGTAGGACTAAATGCACATCCGCTCTTTGCAGTACTAAATGCATAGAGGCTTTTCTCACAGTGTGCGTTTACTTTTTCAATTTTCAATTTCCGGACACTATGCGTAAAATACGTAAAATACAGATAATGCACTTGACACAGGAAAGAATATGTTCTATAATTATAATCATAAAATGAGATAGCAGTCTCATAATATAGGACTTCAAAGAATGAAAGACGGCGAAAAAAGTTTGGGGAAAATGCTTCATATACTTGAGGCAGTAAGCAAAGAGGTTGGCGGAATTGGTTCAAAAGAGCTTATAAAAAAGCTCCAGCTTCCAAGAAGTACTGTTTTCAGGATGCTGAAATTTCTTACAGAGAAAGACTACATAAAAACCAAAGGTGCTGTCTACATTCTCGGTAATATGATTCTCAAGTTGGGGACTATAGCAGCAAAACAGAATTCCCTTATCAGAGTTGCACATCCGCATCTGATAGAGCTGTCAAAAGTCACCTGTGAAACAAGCCATCTGGCGGAATTGCAGGAAAACAGTGTTGTATATATAGACAAAGTTGAAGGCAGCCGTTCACTAAGGATGGGCTCTATGATAGGGAATTCAAGTCCTCTTCAGTGTACCGGAATAGGCAAAGTTATTCTTGCATTTCTGAATAATGAAACTCTGAAAGATAAGATTAAGAACATGGCGTTTAAAAAATTCACCAGCAATACTATAATGTCCAGGAAAATCCTTCTGGAGGAACTGAAAACCATTCGTAAAATGAAAGTTGCTTTTGACCGCTGCGAACATGAAGAAGGCGTATTCTGTATAGCATCGCCGGTTTTTGACTGCTCAGGAAAAGTGATGGCGGCTGTCAGTGTATCGGGAGCGGAAGTGTATATCAGGGAAAATACGTCTGAATATGCGGAACTGGTGAAAAACACGGCAGATGCAATATCAAAGGAAATTGGTGCATAAAAAAATTCCGCGAAGCGGAACAAAAGCCACGATGTGGCAAGAGAGGATAAAAATGGATGATGGAAAATTCATAGTTGGATTCGGTGAAGTAATGTTAAGGCTTGCGCCGAATAATCATTTACGGTTGTTGCAGGTACTGCCGGGAAAACTCAAGGCAACCTTCGGGAAGCCAATGTGTGCGCATCTCCGGCTCTCTTTGAAGAAAAATCAAGAATATTACTGCGCTACCTGAAAACAGTATCACAGATACTTTCTGAAATTCAGATGAGAGGTATGGGTGTTAACACGTCAAAAATGCTTTTGAAAAAATCTGGACGCTTCGGTATTTATTTCGTTGAAGGCGGCAACAATCAGAGGGCTTCAAATGTTATCTATGACCGTAAATATTCAACTATTTCCCAAAGCGGCCCTGAAGATTATAGTTTTGATTCAATATTGGAGAATTGCAAGTGGCTGCATTTGCCTGGGATAACTCCGACATTGAGCGAAAAGGCATTCAAAAGCACTCTTGAAACCGCGAAAGTCGCACACAGTAGGAATATTACAGTTTCATGCGACTTGAATTTCAGGAAAAAACTGTGGAACCGGGTACCCAGCAAAAGTGCAAAAGAACTGGCCAGAGAATGCGAATATGTCGATGTGATTGTCGGCAATGAAGAAGACGCGTTGGAGGTTTTCGGAATAAATGCCGGATGTTCTTCCGTTGACAAAAGTCATGTTGAAAAGGTTCTCAGATAATGAAAAATATCAGTCTGGAAAAATTCAGTAAAATCACCACCGAAACAAAGATAATAGCAATACTCAGGGGAATATTGCCGCAGGATGTTAAGAATGTATGTGAAATACTGATCGAAAACGGAATATGCCTGATTGAAATTACTCTCAACTCCCCGGACGCTTTCAAGAGTATCGGGATTGCTGTTGACGCAGTCGGGAAAAATGCTGTGATTGGCGCCGGAACAGTGCTGACGGTTGCTGATGTCGTAAATGTTGCAAAAGCCGAGGGGCAGTTTATAATATCTCCAAATATTAACGTAAGTGTAATAAAGAAAAGCAAGGAGCTAGGGCTTATTTCGATACCCGGGTTTCTGACGCCATCAGAAGCGTTTACCGCAGTGGAGGCAGGTGCTGATATGTTGAAATGTTTTCCAGCTGGAACCATGGGTGTCAGTTATTTGAAAGATCTGAAAGCTGTCCTGAAAACTCCAATTGTTGCTACCGGCGGCATCGGAGATGCCAACATAAAAGGATTTCTGAGCATCGCGACAGGTGTAGGCATAGGCTCGGCATTGTTTAAACCCGGAAAAACATATGAAGCCATACGTGCCGACGCTTCTCAGATAGTGAAAAACATAAAAACTTAGAACATTAGACGGCATCGCCAGAAGTCCAGTAGATGTCAATGACTTTGAGGGTGCGAATGCTCATCCTGAATTATTCTCAGTTGGAGTTCCAGGCTTTTGGCGGTGCCGTCGCATTAAAGAGTTTTGGCGTCAAATCAACAGAATCAAATTATCTGATCTTCATCGTGCATTTATCGGGCGATGCGTAGACGCAGAAATAGATTATCGCAAATATGGTGGAGCGTTATTCGGAAGGTGGAAAATCCTCAGTTCGGTTTTCTTGAGGACGCTGAGATGATTGCTCCTTTCACCTATCCTTGAGCATCCGTATCTTGCGAAACTTGTACTATTACCTTGTTTTAGGTTCGAAAAATGTACGAGTAGCTATAAACAGCTGAGGTTCTATCTATGTGCTATTTATTTCCCTGTGAATGCTTCCCTTGGTTACCTCTTACCGGACAGAAGACTCGAACCTCGTGGTTGTTACCGGCATTGACCGCCGCTTTCCATAATTTTTTGGACAATAAGGGAAAGAAATCTGAAAGTTTCATTTTTATAAAAATGATTCCCTTAGAAAAAAGAAAGTTGACTATTCACATTTTTTGACTAGATTAACTATACTAACTCAAAACAGTATGATTCTTCTATAACTGAATGGATAAAAATGGCTATTCCCAATTTCCAAATACCTAAATTCAGCCGCCTTCTCCCGGATAAACTGTGGACAGGCGGATTGTCATTTCCAAGATCAGAGAAATTAACAGTTCTATTTGTGGATCGCTACAGGTTTCCGCGAATAGACAAAAAAATGACAAGCCATACTTTCTGGGAACTGACATGCACGCTTGGCGGTAAGGGTTCCATTATTACCGAAGAAACAATTCCAATAAAAGAAAATACTACAGTCCTGGTCCCGCCCAATACTTCTCATAAAGAATTATCAGATCATAATCTGGATACAATATGGATAGGGTTTTACTGCGATAAATTGCTGGACGGTATTTTCCCGTCGATATCATGGGTGGAAGACGAAAGCATTACGGATCTAGTTAAAAGATTATGGCTGAACGCTGAAAGAAATAGCGAAGGCTCCGGGATAGAGATTGATGCATTGTTCACAATTTTGTTGAACAGATACTATCAGGTTGTAAATCAGAGGGGTGTTACAAACCTTAAAGAAAAAATAGACATGGCAATAAAGTTATTTAACGAACATTATCAGGATAATATAACCATTGCCGATATAGCCCAAAAATGCGGTCTCAGTGAAGGTTATTTCTATAACTCTTTTCACAAAATTGTAGGGATGACCCCTCAAGCGTATCTTGCATCCATAAGAATACGCTGTGCGTCCAATATGATATTGAGAACCTCTATGACATTACGTGAAATTGCCAACGCGTGCGGATATAATGATGTGTTTTATTTCAGCCGCATCTTCAAAAAGAATTTCGGAGTATCTCCCAAGTTCTACAGGAAAAACAAGGAACAACCCTGATTATTCAGGAATTGTCCGTATGAATGCAGGAGAGTTTTCAAATGCTTCTGTTTGTTCCTCTAATTTATCAGTTTCTCCGGTTATTCTGAATTTAAAGTTGATTTCTCCTTGATCGGCAACGGGCTTCCACCATTCAGATTGATTGATTTTAGTTGTTTCAGCATAACGGGCGGAACGGCAGACGGTAGCTGTAAAGCAATCTGCTTTTTGTGAGTAAGAATGAAACAAATCAGAGATCAATCCCCAATCGCCAAGTGATACATACCGCAATCCGGGAACTTCACCATTCGGCATTCTCTTTACAGTTCCTCCGGGAACTTCATAAAGGCACTCATTGGCAGGTGTTTCAAAATAAAGTTTTAATCTCCTGCCTATTTCGTCCCAAAACAGAGTTCCTTCAAAATCAACAAAATTACTATGATTGTCCAGTATTATTTTTAATATCAGGCGTGAACGTTTTCCTTTTATTTCCATAAGCCATACAGCTCTCAACGGACCGCTTGCAACACATAGGCTTTTACTTATCTTCCATTCTTCCATTATAACTGACAAATCAATAGAATTTTCCTCTTCAGCCATACCTCCCCAACTGCTCCAATCATCTTTGACTGTGATAAAGCGCAACCCTTTTTCTCCGAATAAAGGCTTTTCGGCTGCTTCAATGTGAATGGCATTTTTCTTGAAATAGATTTTTATTTTATCATTGCGCATGAAATTTTTTCCAGTATTTACAGGATTTTTAATTTGAGGATTTCTTGCGCCTTCAATATAGCCGAACTCCAGGTAAATCCATGATTCAGGAGGAATTTCAACTGGAATCAATGCCCGTTTACTCCACGGTACTTTCTGCCATGCATTGTGCTCGGTAGGAATTAACTGATGTGGTACAGGTATACCGTTTGCATCTCTGATTTCGGTTGGAAGTTCGGCAGGTCGATCTTTATATGCACCGATAGGACGCCAATCCATAACGGTTTCTATTTCAACAAGACCTGTATATTTATGAGAGAGAGAATTATAAAGCAGAAACGGTGTAAGTTTAGGCTTATCACCTTCAGGTTGTGGTTTGGTAAGCGGAGATTTTTTCTCAAAAGCCATGCGATTTAAAGCCGAGAATTCAAAATCACTTGCCGTATCGACAGCATGATGCAATTGCATGAATTGTTCCGTGTACGCACTTTTTATTGATGAGCCGGGTATTATATCGTGGAATGAATTAAACGCCAGGATTTTCCAAAGCGGTTTAAAATCAGCATCAACTTCCGGATAAGATTTGGCTATTTGTTTTACTGTTTTTTCCGAACGCCTGAGAGATGCATCAGCTCTTCTGAATTCACGTTTGAAAGCAGCGGCCGATCCATAACAGCCGCGAAGACAAAAATTAAGTTCGCCTGAATAGACAGGGAGCTTTTCCTGCGAATTTTCCAATTCTTTTCTGACTTCTTTTAAGTAAATTTCAAAGGATGAAAATATCACATCAATTTCAGGATGTTCTTTTTGCCATAAGGCCAAGTCTCCCAGATGTCTTTTCGTAGGACCGCCTCCGTGATCTCCAAGTCCCCAAAGCACGCCTGCATTGAAAAAGCCATCCGCTTCCGCAACTTTCAAAGCTGCATCCAATCTTTCCTTCATCTGATGGCGTTCGATGAGATAAACGTGATCTATGGAGTTAGGTCTATAAACAAGTATTTTTCCTCTGTTTACACCCTGCCACCAGAAAAGAGATTTAGGCATTTTAAATGTAGCCGCACTGGGCCTGGTGCTGACGAAATTCATATAACCGTAATCCGAAAGCAAATCAGGTATGCCGGCGGAATGTCCGAATGAATCGGCATACCATGCAGTTACAGGACGTACTCCCAAATGTTTTTCAAAATACTCCAGGCCCAATTCGAAATTTTTAGCGATTATATTAGTAGGGGTAAGATTATTGTCATTCTGCAGCCATGTCCCACCCGCAACTTCCCACCGGCCTTCTTTTATACGTTCTCTAATCTGTGAAAAAATTTGAGGATTACTTTTTTCTATATGGTCATAAATAACAGCTTCTCCTCTTGAGAATGTCAGTTTCGGAAAATTCTCCATCAGTTTCAGGACAGTCTGGCATGTGGCCAAACCTTCATTCAGACCATCCCTTCTATTCCATAACCAGACTGGGTCCAAATGTGCGTTCGATATCATGTGAAAACGAAATCTGCTCATAGAAATTTCTCCGAAGATTTGATTCTTTCATTAAAAAACAATATCAGATTTTCCTCCAGAATACTGGCAGTCGAACAAATAATACTTTAATTGCGCCATGTTATATCAACAGCCTTCTTAGATTTGCTGCTGAGTTTTATGTGCTCAATCAGTTCATCGACTTCATATCCAGTGAAAACAGATTGTGTGCCCTGTTCGCCTTTTTTGATTCCATTGCAGAAGAATTCTACAGCTTTGTCAAAAGGAGAGATAGGATTGAATCTGTATTCTGTTGTATTGCCGGTAACATTATCATAATGTACCAGCAAAGAACCTTTGGCTGTGTGATCCGACCATACAGGGCTGTATATTTCCAATCTTCCATTGATACCGTTAATTTCAACACGTTCATCCCATCCATCACGCAAGTAGCCTATTTTTTTCAAAGGATGAGCCAACGCTTCGTAATATACAATTCCTCTTTCTGCGGTTTCCATCAGGGCCGAGGCCTGCAGATCATAATCTTGTCCGGCAGGCTCATAGACGGAAGCAAAAAGCCTGTGAGGACGTCCGATGAGGAATAAAACCAGATCAAGGATATGGCTCCCGCCGCAAACAAGAATGCCGCCGCCATATTTTTTTGTTATCTTGGAAGAACCGCCCGGAGGAGTATAAAACGCGCCGCTTGTCGGTGTCTTGCTCCAGAGGTCACCCCAGCATTGATACGCTCTGATATAAGTTGAAAGTATTCTGCCTAAGCCGGGTATTAACTCTTTAGCTTTTTCAACGGCGGGAATAAACCTCTTCATGTATGAAGTATATAAAATAGTTCCTTTGATTTGGGCGGCAGTGCAGATTTCCCAGGCGTCTGCCGGATTTTCAGCGAGAGTTTTCTCGCATATTACAGCCTTGCCTGCGGCTATAGCAGCCGTGCAGATATCTTTGTGAAGCCCTGACAACAAAGTTACAACGACTGTATTAACTTCCGGATCTGCTATGATTTTTCTATAGTCTTCAGTAAATCTTGCATTAAATTTGGTCATCCATGGTTTAGCGGCCTCCTGATTTATATCGCAGACCCATGATACCCGGGCACCGCATTTTTCCAAACCTGAAAAATGATACTGGGAAATATTCCCGCATCCTATTACTGCCGCATTTATATTCATATCAACACCTTTTTATTTCAGTTGTAAATTTTTCAGGGCATTATCACTACTTTGACAGACTCGGGTGACGCTGCAGTCTGAAGGGCATGGGCAATATCATCCAGTTTGAATCTGTGACTTATAAGTCTGCTTCCATCTATTCTGCCGGAACTTAAAAGCCTTACAGCTTCCGGAGTATAGAGTGCCGGAGAGGCAAACGATGCGCGAAGCTGAAGTTTCTTGAAATGAAAATCATTTGCATCAAAAGTAATTGAAGCATCGCCGTTGAATTTAATTCCTATGAATGATATTATCGCGGCTTTTCCGCAAATCTTGAACATCACAGGCAAAGTGGAGGGCGGCGATGTTATCATAAGCCTGTCGGGCGCGGTCTCGAACTTGTATGTCTCCAGAGGCGTTTTATCCACTTCTATGATTTCATCAGCGCCGAATTCTTTTGCCAGAGCAAGACGCTTTTTAGATGCGGAGAGATCAGCCGCGTAAATCTTACTTGCGCCCGCCAGTTTAGCAAGTCTCAGCGCCATTAAACCTATTGGACCGCTTCCTGACACAAGTACTGTATTGTCCATTTTTATGTCTGTAAGCTTGAAAATATCCAAAGCCACGCCGAGAGGTTCAGCAAGGCTTGCTATATCAGCTGGCAATTCACCTCGCTGAACAACACTTATTGCAGGAGCAATAATTTCTTCTGCAAATCCGAAACTTGGAACTCCCCATATTGTTTTCAGCTTTTTACAAAGCGTTTGTTTTCCATCATGACAATTATCACAATATCCACATGGAGTCGCAGAGTCCAGAACAACTTTATCCCCAGCTTTACAGGTTGTAACAGCTGAACCTGCTTCCAGCACAGTTCCTGCTATTTCATGACCAAACTGCTCTTCCTTTGTACTTACAACATGGACATCTGTTCCGCATATGCCGCAAGCTTCAACTTTGATTCTTACTTGATCCATCTTCAACTGTGGAAGCTGAAAATCTTTTACAAAATAATTTTTACCATTTCGAAATCCGCTTTTCATATAAACCTCATATATTTGATATAATTAATTTTAACTTGAATTTACAAATATGTGAATAGATATGGCAAATTAAAAACATGGACTTTTATGAGAATAGAAGCATTGGAAGTTAAAAATCCTGACAGTATTTGTACTTCTGAACAAATCCGATTATGAAAGATACCGAAATTCCCAGATCAAAGCAAGGAATAGAATTTTCTCTAAATTTGTTTTTTTGCTGATGTGTGAAAACATCATACAAACTGGACTGTGATTTGTTTTTGAAGAATGCCTGTGGATCCGTCTTCTGCAAACGTCTCTCCATTTTATCATGTTTCGGCTCAAAACCTGTCCTTGCCATAATGTTTTCTCATTCTACATTGATGCTTTTTATTCCATTGGGTTCAATAGGGGTAGGAATGGCGCATTGTTTTGCACCACCCCTCCCTCCGGTAGGGTCGAGAACTGGCGCGGTGCGTTGCAACGTCCGTTTCCAGCTCCCGCCTCGTCAAACGCAGCATGCGGTTTTCCCGCACTACGCTTTCCTGTTGTATTCTTGTCAAGGTTTATGTGACCTATTGTGCCGGCAGCGCTTTCGTAACTCATACATACCTCACTTTGTAATCGGCATATATGCCAAGTTTTTGATATATAAAGTCTCTACTCCACCTGTCCCAGCCAAAGCCTTTGCGTTTTCTTGCTTTCATAAGGTGTCGCCTCACTTTCTTTTCAACCCAATCCCTTATGTAGCCAAAGCATAGACTGGCATTTCCTATCCGAAAATAATTTACCCATCCCCGCAGTATCGGATTGATTATCTCAATTACTCTACCCATGGGCTGGGAATTGAATCTTCGGAATACTTCTTTGAGTTTTTGTGTCAGCGCTGTTCTTGCTTTGCTTGTAGGTGCAAAGCGAACGCCCAGTTTACCCTGTAGCGTATGAACTTGTCTGAATTCAAATCCAAGAAAGCTGAAACTTTCGCCTTTTCTCAAATCTACTACTCTGCTTTTCTCTTTATTGAGCTGAACATCCAGTTTTGTTAATTCCTCGCACAGTCGGCGGCATGCCCCTTTCAGAAGCCATTCCCATTGACTGTAGCCATCTACAAGAATCACAAGGTCATCGGCAAAACGCGCATACTCAATATAGGTGTACTTTCCCTTGCGGGTGACTTCCCTTGCCTTCTCCAGCATCTTATCGATATCATTAAGATACAGATTTGACATTAAGGGTGAAATCACACCGCCTTGGGGAACTCCGCGTTTACCAGCGGCTTTGAGCATTTGTTTTACCAGTTTTAGTATCTTTTCATCGCTTACTCGTTGCGCTATTTTCCTTAATAAAAGGTCATGTCGCACATTATCGAAATACGATTTCAAATCAACATCAATGACACGTGTCTTGCGTTTGACTATCGCCTCTGCCACACGATTTACCGCCTCATGAGCTGTCCGTTTCGGACGATAGCCGTATGAACCTTCCTGAAAGTCCGATTCAAAAATCGGCTCCAGTATCAATTTTTCAATTTTCAAAAAATATTTTTTGGTCAATTGAAAAAGTAAACGCACATTTGTCAGGTTAAACGCACGTTACCTCGGAAAAGGAGTGCGTTTAGTTTGACAAACGGATAAAAGAAGGGT
>LBWG01000032.1 GCA_000993535.1 Candidatus Uhrbacteria bacterium GW2011_GWF2_39_13
CAGGGACGTGTGTATTACGGTACTCTCCAATTTTGAAGACGCGTCAGTTTCCATGATAATGGGAAATCTTGCGGAAATACTTTTCGAAGGCAAGACGGTGCTTCCGGTATTTCACAAGGCGATAGAACTGGACCGGAAAATTCTTGCGAGCTATACGGGCGAATACAAAATGGAAGATGCCGGTGTCATCAAAATTGTGATGAAAAACAATAAGCTTTATTCTCTAACAGGCGCCGATGAAATAGCGATATTCCCGGCGACAGAAACTGATTTTTATCCGAAAACAACTGATACCGCTTTTCTTTTCAGCAAAGACGCAAAGGGCAATGTCAGCGTAATGACCATTGCCCGGCCGGGTGCTGAAAAGTTGAAGGCCGTGAAAATAAAATAGGCTTGGTGAATTTGCCATTTTCCTTATTTTATGTCTGACGCCCTTATTTCATTTTCAGGACGGTTTGCGTCGAGGACACGGAGAAAGTTCTTCCCGAGTATCTTTTCGATATCGCTATCGGAATATCCTCTTCCGACAAGGCCCACAGTATAGAGTGGCCAGTTGGTCCATGCCAGGCTTCCCGCCCAGGATTCATCACTGTTGGGGATGGGATGATTTTTTTCATTCCAGTTCCCCCACCATTTATTGCCGGTAAATCTGGCGTTGGGATATCCTGTTATTCCTTCGGGCCATAGGTAGTGATACGATGAATCAGTGCCTATGGCCGTATGGTCAACGCCTGCTGTTTTAACAATATAATCTATATGGTCGAGGAACGTGGATATGTTTGCTTTTTCGCCCAGCATCTGATGAAGGGCATACACGCCTATGAGACCGTCCGTGTCTGCTATCGCCTTTAACTCTTCATCGGTTTTGCATCTCATATTATTGAAAACGCCACGCGCTCCGGTATGGCTTGCCATGATGGGTTTTGATGAGATTTTTGCGGCATCCAACGTTGTGTTTATGCCGCTGTGCGGGATATCGACTATAATGCCTGTCTGGTTGAGTTTTTTAATAAGATCTTTTCCCAGTTCGCTGAGTCCTGCGTTTGCGGGTTCCGCGCATCCATCGCCTATGAAATTACGGCGATTGTAGGTCAGGTGCATGAGCCTTACGCCGAGATTGTACCATGTTTCTATCCAGCTCATTTCCTCATCGACGTCCTGTATCTGGCCCGGCAACGGAGGCCCGTTGACGCTCCACAGCACGGCGACTTTTCCGCTTGCCGAAGCTTCTTTTATTTCATCGCTCGAACCGGCATGTACCAGAGTATCGCGGAAGACCCTGCATATATGCTGGAGCGTTGACATTCTCCTGATGTCTTCCTCTCTGGATTTGCCCTCGGCGACAGTCTGCACCATGCAGTTTAGCCCTGTCGCTCTGATAGCGGAGATAAATTCCTTTCCTGCTTTGATATCGCGTGTCATTGCGGTGCCGCGCCTGTTTTCCATGCGCTTGCTTAGTTCTCTGGCACCAACATTACCGTCTTTTAACTCTTTCCACTCGTTTATTGTTTCTTCCGTCCAAAGCCCCTGCGGGAGAAAGCCGAAACCGTCCATGGCAAAAAGCCTTTCATGCAATTCCAGCCCGTGTTCCAATTGCGCTTTTGAAGGCTTCAATATATTTATGGCCCTTGCCCATGCGCCTTCCGTAACTTTATCACAATGTTTTATTGTGCCGTCCGTGTTCATTTATTTTCCTTATCTTAAATGTTTTTATTCTACCGGGAAAAAACTGCTTCCATCGGTACCTATCTGGAATTTTGAACTGGTGCCCCAATCAACGTGCCCATCTACAAAAAGGGCATTCCAACCGCTGAAATGCCTGTTCCCGCCGAGCGTCAGAGGGCAAAAAGAACTGGCACGACTAAAGTGTTTGCGTGTACTGTCAATGACCCATATAATTCCGGATGGATTTGGGACCCGGCTGATCTTAGGTGCATTCACGTCAGGGCGGCCCAGATGATAGTTTCTAGCATAGCTTGTACAATACCACCACGTATATTCTATATATCCGAAAACAGTGTCTTCGGGGCATTGAAGGATGGCAAGTTTTTTCTTAAAAGCCTTAATTGCCTCATCACTTGAGCTTGTCGATATGGTGTAATTTGTATATGGCAAACATCCCAATTCACCGAGACTGCTCCAGTAAACAGGAAGCTGCCCATTGCTATCATCGGCATAGGTGAAAGACGCGGTACCTATCTGTTTCAGTTTGCTCATGCATGAACTTTTATATGTCACCTTTTTTGCTCTTGAAAGCGCCGGCAGGAGCATTGCAGCGAGAATCGCTATTATAGAAATCACAATCAGCAATTCAACGAGTGTGAACTCTAAAGGTTTTCTGTTTTTCATCTTCTTTCCTGCAAGTTTTTTTCTTTCATTCAATTTATTCTGAATACTTTCAGTTTTTTAATAAATGCCGATTGCCTGGCCCAGTTGCGGATGCCTATTTTTCCTCCATTGAGAATCTTTCCCTGATATCCGCAGTCAATATATTCCTGAACGACTTTTCCATTGACGGCAAAGATGAAGCGTGAATCTTTTTTTGCCAGAGACAGACGATACCATTTTTTTCGTTCGGGTACAGGGTCTGGTATTTGAGAGAGCAGATAAAATCCTTTGCCTGTTTTTCTGAAATTGCATACATTGGTCATTTTTTGTCCCGGTTGTGATGCTCCGCGGTTGAAAGACAGGTGATAACATGAAATTCCGAAATTGTAATCAGGCATATAGCCCGTAGCGGAACACATGAGATTATAGTCATCACGTTCGACATTAGGCCTGGCGCAAAGCTGGAGAAATGTTCCGCCAGCCAGATGGTCTGAACTTGCGAAGAAATCAAATTCGATCAGAAAATCGCCGGAGAATTCCTGCTTTGACCACATGTTCATGGTTACGTTTGGGACAATATGAATGCCGTTTTCTGAGGAGCATTCAATTTTGCCCAATCCGTAAAAATCCCAGTCATCAGACTGTTTTTCAAAACTGTCTTCATAAAGAATATCTCCAGCTGGCGGCAGTACCAAAGGGAGTCCTTTTTTTATTGCGGCGAGGGCGCTTTCAGCGTCATTGAGCTGCATCTCGCATTCATGATAATTGGCTTCAGTTAAATATCTCTTAAACTCGCCGATTTTCCAGCTTATCAAATTCAGACGGATTTTATTTTTGCGAGTTTCAAAAGCGGCTGTGCTGTTTTCAATGGACTCAAGTTTTTTCAGGAGCTTTTTTTCAAGTTTCTTTTTGTCATTGCTTTTTGCGGGCCTCTGTATTTTACTTTTGTTAAGATGTGGAGAGTACGTCACATGAGACTCAATATTTTCATTTTTGTTCAGATAAAAGTCATTGCCGTAATTCTGGCAGTAAAGGTAGCCGGGATTGGATTTGTGAGTAAGTTCGCAGACGGTGAATGCTGATTTTTCTGAAGAAAAGGACAGATGGCAGTGTGAACCCTCCTCTCCGAATTCCACGTATGATTTATCAGTGTTCCATGAACGCCTTATTGTATGAGTATCCTGATCGCGGACTTCATGATGCGCCGGAGTGTCGGCCCAGATCGCGTGAATGGAGCTGCGGGAAGGGATGAGAGCAACACGGAACTTTTCAGATTCCGGCAGAATTGTTTCATAATTCAATTGCATACGAAGTTTTCCGGGGCCGCTTTTCTTTATCTGGTCAAAGAATTCAAGACAGCCGCTTGTCCCGTTTGCTTTTATTGTTCTTTTAAGCGTTATGTCATGAATAAGACGTTCAATTTCGATTGTGAGCAATTTGTTCTGAAAACTCTCTTTTAAAATTTTGCAGCAGGGAAATGAGAGCATATCCGGGAGCTTGTTTAAAGAATCTCTCTGATAGAGGTTCCCTGTATTGATTTTCAAATCCAGTATCTTTGCGGAAAAAGCGGCGTCATGCCATTTAATATCTTCGAGACAACCTCTCTCTGTGAGAAAAAAGCTTATCTTCTTGTTTTTGTATTCTGATTTGTCAGGATGCTTTATTTTTTCCCATTCGTTCATGTTATTTTCCCGGATATTTTATTTTAACAAAGTGTCTCTGCTGAATTATAGTTCCAAGTCGAGCACTCACTCTTTGTATCACAAAACACATTATATAACATGTTTTGACTGGAGTCAATGGTTTTTATGGAAAAATCTAATTTTCTTTGGCATTTCCTTATTTTTATTAACGGACTTGCCTTGTCCTTGCGACAAATGTATCTTTAGGAGATAGCGGAGGCTGGATTTAGAATCGCTTTTCGAGAGCCTTTGTTTTCGGTAACTTTTTAATGGAGGAATAATCTCATGTGGGACTACAGTAAAAAAGTAATGGACCATTTCCTGAATCCCCGTAACGTAGGCGAAATAAAAGACGCTGACGCCATAGCCGAAGTCGGAAATATTACCTGTGGGGATTCTCTTAAGCTTTTCCTTAAACTCGATGAAAACGGTCGCATAGCGGAAGCGAAATTCAAGACCTTCGGCTGTGCCAGCGCGATAGCTTCGTCTTCGGCATTGACTGAGCTGGTCAAGGGCATGACTCTGGACGAGGCGGCGGAGGTTACTAATAAAGACATAGTGGCCCTGCTCGGAGAATTGCCGGAAGAAAAAATGCACTGTTCCGTTATGGGCATGGAGGCATTGCAGTTGGCAATAGCCAATTACAGGGGCGTAACGTTGGACGGGCATGGGAACGACGAACATGAAGGCCGTATTGTCTGCCGCTGTTTCAATGTTACGGATACCAAAATAAGAAAACTTGCCAAAGAAAACAACCTTCACACGGTGGAGGAAATAACGAATTACTCCAAGGCCGGAGGGGCCTGCGGCACATGCCTTGATGAAATACAGCTGATACTCGACGGCATCTGGAAGGAAAGTAAAAGCGCGGAAGACGTGGGTGGCGAGGAAAAACCTGATTTCAAAAGCATGCCGATTGTGAAGAAAGTACTTCGAGTGCAGGAAGTCATTGACAAGGAAATACGGCCTCTGCTTGAAAAGGACGGCGGAAGCATTGAGCTGGTGGATATTGTCGGAAATAAGGCGATTGTCAGGCTCAAGGGCAGATGTGCCGTATGCCAGACTTCGCAAGTGACTTTAAAGAAAACCGTTGAACAGAAACTCAGAGAGTTCGTTTCACCTGAAATCGAAGTCGAAGGGGCTAAATAATAAAGAGCGGAGATGAATATGCCTGAAGAAAATATAAAAACTGTATATCTTGACAATAACGCGACTACGGCGGTGGACCCGGAAGTTTTCGAGGCGATGAAGCCTTTTCTTTGCGATTTATACGGGAACGCTTCGAGCATTCATACTTTCGGCGGACAGATTGCCGCCCATATTGAAAAGGCCAGGGGACACGTGGCGGAACTTCTGGGTGCTGTGCCTTCAGAAATAATGTTTACAAGTTGCGGAACGGAAAGCGACAACGCCGCCATATTCAGCGCCGTCCAGATTTGTCCGAAGAGGCGCAAGGTTGTGGTCTCAAAGGTTGAGCATCCCGCTGTTCTCAATGTAGGAAAAGAGCTTGAAAGAAAAGGTTACAGAGTGGTGGAGGTACCTGTTGACTCATGTGGGCGCATAGACCTTGAAAGCCTTCAGGAACTGGTTGACGACAACACGGCCCTTGTTTCGGTCATGTGGGCCAATAACGAAATAGGAAATATCTATCCCGTCGAAAAAATAGCCGAAATAGCACATAAAAACGGGGCCCTCTTCCATACCGACGCAGTACAGTCCGTTGGAAAAGTCCCCATAAATCTCGCAAAATCAAAAATCGACATGCTGAGCCTTTCAGGTCACAAGCTCCATGCGCCCAAAGGGGTTGGTGCTCTCTATGTCCGGCGCGGCGTCCGTTTCAGGCCTTTCATAATCGGGGGGCACCAGGAGAGAGGGCGCAGGGGAGGCACGGAAAATACCGCAAGCATTATCGCTCTCGGAAAAGCCTGCGAGCTGGCCCGGAAATACATGGATTTTGAGAACAGCGAAGTGAAAAAAATGAGAGACCGCCTTGAAGCCGGGGTGATTGCGTCAATTTCGTCTATAAGGTTAAATGGTGACATCGAGAATCGTCTTCCGAACACCACATCCATAGCGTTTGAATATATTGAAGGAGAGTCCATACTGATGCTCCTTGACAGGTTCGGGATTTGCGCGTCCAGCGGCAGCGCGTGTACCACAGGAAGCCTTGAGCCGTCGCATGTCCTGCGCGCCATGGGGGTGCCCTATACTGCCGCGCATGGTTCGATAAGGTTCAGCCTTTCCCGTTTCACGACCGACGCGGAAATAGATTTCGTTCTGGAGAAACTTCCTCCTGTTATCGAAAGACTGCGTGAAATTTCCCCATTCTGGAATTCCTCAAAGGCATAGTTTGAGCTTTTACGAGTTTTTTTCAGAATAATGCGAAAAATATAAACAATGAAACTCTTCTAATATTAAAGATATTACAAATCAGTATAAGGGGGGTAATACCCGGAGCTAACGAGTGACAGCAGTAACATTTTAGGTATATGGCAAGGAAGAAGATGTTATGAAAAATATTTCAAAAAAGGTTCCAAGTAAGAACGGGATTCTTTATATATACCCTGTCATCTATAACGGAAAAACAACTAAAGTAAATATTGATGGAAATCCAGATGGACTTCGATATCTGGCAAATTTGCTGAATTACGTTGCTGATCTTGAACAAGGGAAGATGGCATTACCGGATGGAGAGCGATTTCACATTCATTTAAAAGCGGGCAATGAATTAGGTTGGCATTCCAGCGAAGTTGAAATTTGTAGAGCAGATGCTAAAGGGACAGGGGAGCTTCCTCAATATATGGATCAAGGATAAGCTTTTTTGGACAAAGCGAACAAATTACCTCAATAAATAATACAGAGTGAAAAATGAATCTGAAAATATTTTCTAAATGGGTATTACTTTTCTTTTTAATATTGTATTATAATTCTGCTTATTCTGATGAAAAAATAACTCCAGATATTGAGGCTTTTATATCAGAATATATAAAAGCGAAAATGAATGGTCGTGAAGAAAAGATATCTTCTTTGATTTATCCTGCCTGTAAAGAATATTACACAAAAAGAGGATTGGGGAATTTCCTTGAATGCACTCTTTCTGATCCGACTTATAAAAAACTAAAAGATTTCAGAAAAGAAAATTTGCAGATTGAGATACTCGCCCCAACCATAAAAAGACAGGCAGCCATAAAAAATATCTGTGAATATTTAAAGCTGAATAATAAAGATATTTTAATGTTAAAGTACACTTACAAATCTGAAAAATTTACTTTTTATTGTACACTAGAAATATTTCATGATAAAAATAAATATTACCTTTTATATCCTGATATACTTAGCCAGAAAAAAAATGGTACATATTACATCAACTATGGGAAACTAGATAGTTTTACAGATTCTACTGATATGGATTTACCAGATAATAAGAATATCAAATTTAAAACCTATGTACCCAAGCTTCCTCTTAAAATTGACAATTTTTCTTTTAAATTTGAAGCTGATGAAAAATTTTTGTTAGGAGATGAAGGATGTAAATTGCTTGAGAAAATTGTATATTCTGTATTACCGCTGTCTAATATGGATGGATATATAAATACTTTAACAATGATGTATTCCGCAAAAGCCCAAAAGTATAATGATAAAAAGGTAGCTGTTGCCATTAATGCATATATTTATGATATTGAATTAGAGAGCCTAGGTGGTAATAAATGGGAATTACGAATTTTTTTGAAAGATCAGTCTGATCTTTTACCTAATCCCAATAAAGAATGGTAAGTGACCGAACCCAAAGAGACCCGAAGCCACTAATTTGAAGGAATCGGAGAGCGTAGTGGTACTGAAGGTGATAAAATACTTAAAAGAAGATTAGTTGGCACAATAATAGAGAAGGAGAGTTGGTATAATGGAAAAACATGGACCGTGGATTGTAAAACGGGGAAAATTAGCGTTAGCAAGAAGTAGGTCTGTAAATATACTTCAATCCATTTCCTTATTTTTAGTAGTATTCTTTCTTTTAATTAACCTTTCTTATTCTGAAGACGGATATAAGCTAAACACTACAATAATTGGTAAACCTCTAGATTCAGTAACTGTATGGATCAAATCTGTTAATGATATGACTAGAATTAAGGAGTCTCATGCCCCTGAAGAGTTTCAATCAGGAAAAAGCATATTTACTTTTAATGGAATCAGAAAAGGGGAATATATAATTGGTATAGATCCAGAATTTGATAGCTGGGATACTGTATGTATATATACGCAAAAAATTTTTATTGATTCTGACAAAAATATTCAAATCGAGATACCAGATAAAATATTGGAAATAGAACTTATATTTAAAAACATTGAAATTCCCTATAAGAACAAAGAAAAGAATTTTATTATTGCCCGGGTAGAAAGAATGGATGGAAGTATTACAAATCCATATTATAGACAATGGTATTTTGCTGACTATATAGGGAAAAAATGGAAAGGTGTTTTAGGCAACTTATATGAAGGCATTTATAAATTCACTATCTTTAGAGAAAGAGACAGTGAAAAATCAAAAGGTGAATATATTGATGTCATATCTAAAATTGTACCAATAACTGATAATACCCTAAATAAGGGTAAAATTATTATTACAATTGATGCACTAGATACAGCCTCAAATGTAAATATTCAAACAAGTATCCCTGATAGAGTTTTACAAATAATACTTGCCTTGGAAAATAATAAAACTTATACCAATAAGAATTTAAATAAAGTTATTGCTGTAGATATTAAAAACATTGATAAAGGTTCTATTAATCAAGCAAAAATATGTTATTTTTTATATCTTCACAATGGCAAATGGGAAGGTTTTTTGCATAGAATAGAAAAAGGAACTTATGATTTCACATTTACTTTAAAAAATTCAGATAAAGATAAAGGATATGATAATTTTTCAAAAGATGTAATTATAGATGAAAATGTTTTAAAATCCGGGAAATTGCCTATAACGTTGAATACTGTAGGTCTAGGGAAGACCCGAAGACCCGAACCCGAAGACCCGAACCTAGAACCTAGAACCTAGAACCTAGAACCTAGAACCTAGAACCTAGAACCTAGAACCTAGAACCTAGAACCTAGAACCTAGAACCTAGAACCTAG
>LBWG01000033.1 GCA_000993535.1 Candidatus Uhrbacteria bacterium GW2011_GWF2_39_13
AGCCTATCAAAGCGGGTTGTTTCAAGCGCCAATCAGAAGTACAAACAAAGAATATCGCGATTTATGCGAGCGGCTGGAAATAGTTGACCGGATATTGACGGAAAGCGGGCTCGAATTTGAATTTGCCTCGGATTATGTCGAACAAATCAGGCAGGCAGGCATCGAACATTCCGGCAATCCGAATTTTGAAATGAACCCCAAAGCAGTAGAGCGGTACACGCTTAACGCGGTACGCGCTTTGCGCTGCAATTATCTGAGGATTGATCTGCACAAATCGTTCAGGGAAGCTGCGTTTCTGTTTGCAGCGAGCGAGGACTTCCGCAGGTTTATTTTCGGAGGGGATTTCGCAAACAATAAAAGCCCGGGTAAAAGTAAACTTCAGGAGTTCGCCTCAATTGTGCCGGAAGAAATTATCCGAAAACTCAATGCTTCACTGGCGACCGCCTTCAGTGCGGAAGGGAATGTTTTTCATGTGTTTGAGTTAGAGGAACCGTTAGACGTTAAAGATATCTGGATTGACTCGACCTGCCTGATGGCAATGATACATTTTCCGGTTGACTGGGTGCTTCTGAGGGATGCGGTGAGGACGCTCGTGAAAGCAATTCTCTGCATAAGGCGGCATGGATTGAAACATCGTATCCCCGCGCCTGAATCTTTCCTCAACCAGATTAATTCTTACTGCATGGAAATGGCAAATTGCCGTCGTCGCAAAGACTCCGATAAATGCAGAAAAAATGTTTTGCGGCGCATGAAGAAACTTTGCCGCACCGTAAAGAAACACGCTCAAAACTACCGTGATATACTCTTCGGCAACAGGCGCAAGACAGACTTAAGCGATAAACAGATTGATAGAATTGTAGAACGTATTGATAACGTACTTGAAAAACTGCCAGTTGCCATTGAACAGGCGCACCGCAGGATTATCAGAGGTGAAAAGCTTGATGCCGATGAAAAAATCCTCAGCCTCTATGATGACAACGCCGCCGCCATCGTGAGAGGAAAATCCGGTGCGGAAGTTGAATTTGGAAATGAACTTTTCATAGCTGAACAACGGAACGGCTTTATCGCTGACTGGCAACTTTATGAAGATAAAACCGCCGACCAGAAAAAGTTCCGCGAATTCATGGCCCGTTACAATCCTCAAAATCATGGCGTGCAATCGATAACTTCCGACCGTGGTTTCGCCGGAAAACCTAATAACAAAGAACTCGAAAAGCATAACATTTATAATGGGCTTCGACCTCGTTCACCTGCTGATCTTGAGGCGAAAAACAACGAAGAAAAATTCAAGCCTTTACAGAAAAGGCGTAGCCAGACTGAAGGCCGCATCGCCGCCGTCAAACGCTTCATCGGTCAACATATGCCATGCCGGAAATTTGACGACAAAAAATCTCACACCGCATGGTCGGTTCTCACTCATAATCTTCATCTGCTCGCTAAAATGATTTCAGCCGCCCGGCGACAAAAAGAAAAAGCCGCCGCTTAAACGTCTTGGCTCATCTCCGACAGGATACATTCTGCCCTTTCGGGGGAGTTTTTCTGTCCTTCGCCATGAAAAATCCATTTTGCGTGACGCTCAAGGGCTGACTTTTCCCCATGCCAGCACTTCCGGCATGAGCTTTTTCAGAAATATGCTTTTTGCGGACAGGCTCTAATATGAAAAAAAACCTCTAAAAATGCCTCTTTTAACTTCCCGATAAAACACATCTCCTACCCTCTGCCGAATCCCTTTTTCCCAACCCCAGTTCCACTTGCCAGCCTCAAAACACACTGTTAAACGATGAGCAAGGAAAGAAATGCAATATTAGAATACGGGATTGATTGAATAAAAAATAACAGAAAATTTAATGTTAAATACTACAAATTATCCAGTGATGTTTAGCCTCGAAAATAATAGAAATACCCCTGACTAACTAATTTATTTAGATATCAGAGAACTCGTATAATTCATTTCCTTCTTTTGCCTTGATATCTAAACGGAGACTGAACACAGTATCAGAAGAAACCCGAAGCTGCTTTTTAGTTTTGTGATTTAGTTCAATGGATTTTATTTTACCCCATAAGCCTCTTTGATTTGACCATAAAACAACATTATCATTTTCGTGAATTGTGGTTTGCATAATACCTTTAACACCAACAATATTATCCTTAAATCTTTTGATAATTACTCCGTATTTTTTAATTCCAATTCCTTGTGATATCCGACGAGATATAAGTTCGCTATCTAAGCGCTCGCGGAGAATTTCACAAAAAATATTTAAAAACTGCATATAAAAATTAAGAATTTTAGGAGATATCAAATTATCGGGCTCAGAATGAGAAAAATTATTCCTATAGCTAACTATTTGATTAAGAATAACATCAATTGAGTCACCGAAATATAGGCTTGATTGCATTAATTCTTGCATCTTCATTGAACGTTGAACGTATTCAATAGGCTTATCAATCCCAATCCCATGAAATATTTTTTCAATAACGTGGGCTCTATAATTATTACTTTCAATGAGAAAAGCGTGACTTAATAGATAATAATCAGCTTCTCCAGAAACTCCCTTACTTAGACCTTCAACTAGACTTTTTTCTGTTAACTGCGAATATTGCCATGATTCTTTCCCCCACTTTTGCAAGATTTTGCCTATAGCGTTTCTGTTTTGTGTACGTAAGGCTTCTGGAAGATCAACATATGCCGGATATAATTTGGGTAGTTGTTCTAAATATTCCCCAACAAGTTTATCTATAAATGTTTCATACGCTGAATATAGTCGCGTTATAGCTGCGCAATGATGAAATATTTTAAAATCATTCAAGTGCGAATGTAACTGTTTGATAGGCTCTAGCAACTGTTTGATAGGCTCTAGCAACTGTTTGACAGGCTCTAGCAACTGATTGGTAGATTTTTGCAAAGAAGTTACATCAAGTTTTTCCAAGAGAGGCAAAGTATTATACAATGCATCTACAATATCCATGCATTCCATAAGTGAATTAATTTGCAATGCAATTTGAGTGGTAAGCCGTCCCATGTCTACATGCATCCCCCCAGAACAGAATTTAACACTTCGGAATACAATGTAATTCTATTTTTAACGTCTGTCTTCGTATTCCCTTGTCCTGTGAAAGCATTCGGAGGAGACTCACAAATTAATTTATTGGTTTTTTCAATAATTATTTCCCTCTTTGATATAAGCAAGTCCGCATAATCCAAATAACGACTTACCCCAACCATAACAGCATCAGCATAAGCAAGATGAGGCTTAGGGGAAATCTTATTTTTAGTGCGAAGCCATGGACGGAATAAGCTATCACCATAAATCCTATATGACACATCCATTGTACTATTAAAAAGACCTTCCAATACTTCGATATCTTGTGAGGTAAAATGCTTTGATCTAATCATATATAGATCTAAAAAATGTTGCATACTCCCGACAAATCTATCAACATGGCGTAATGCAAAAAAACGTAAAATTACCTCAATATCTTGCATTTTAATATAAAAAGTATTTTTAAGGAATTCCTTCGATGGACTTGAATCTGTTTCGGTACTATATTGTGGAAGCCCCCATGCATTCCTAAAGGTTTCATTTTTTGACAGTTTCATAAGTAAGTCATTAAACGCTCCATGATAAATACAATGCCGTATTTCTTGGTTAGTTAAATCAACCCCTCCAGTATTTAAACGTTCAAAAACTTGTTGCCTGAGAAGGAGTTCTTCCTCCGAATTTGTTGCAGATTCCTTTAACAATACAAAATATGTTATAGAACGCCTATCAAGGCCTTTTTTTATTTCTGAAGGTAAGTCTCTGTAATATCTTCCATTAAGTTCCGGCCATTGTTCGAGGCCTTTTAATTTGAAAATATTGTCATAAAAATCTTTGACGGAGGCTATACGTTGTTGTCCATCCATAACTTCATACTTAGCATAATCAGATTCATAAACAAACAGTGGAGGTACTGGAATATTCATAATAAATGATTCAATAAGCTTGGATTGCCTTTTTTCATCCCAACGAGGTCTACGCTGATAAAATGGACGTACATCCATCCAGTCGTTTCGACGAAGAGCTGCAACGAAATTGGGAAGCTGTTCACGATTAAGTTCAGTTACAATACGTAATTCTCGCTTTAGATATTTTTCATTAATAGCTGTTTCTGTCTTGGGAAGACTTTCTTGGTCTTTGTTGTTATCCCACATATTTATTTCTGATGGAGAAAAAATACAGCTCATGGCATTTTCCCCTTTCTTGGTTTTATTTCCATAATATAGTCTATTTTGAGCAAATTCAAAACTCTTATAATCTCGCGCCAAGTATAACCCCACTGATTGAGCCACTCCTGGTGTCGCTCCGGGTACACCTCAGATGATTAACTTGTAATATATTTTATATTAAGCATTTCCACGACTTAAAAATTCTAAACATACCGTGTAATTTAATTTTTTAGTATATGAAAACTGTATTGATACACTTCCACGTTATACCTGCAATAACCGCCTGCCGTTGCCAGCCTCCTTCGCTTCGCTCAGTCAGTACGGCAGGCTCAAAATACCAAATTTTCACCCTTTTGCAACCATCTCCAAGCCTACATTTCATAACATTTTAAGTATTTCCCTATTCAATTTCTTTTGAAGTTTATTAATATTTCAGATGTCGCTTTAGAAAAGCGAGTAGGGAAAAATCGAAATCTTTTATCTGCCAATGGACCAAGTATTGATTGAAATTTTTGCTTTACAGTTTCGTCCGGATTAAATACCCAAAACCTTTTAAAATGAGAAGAACCCACAGTTCCAAGACCATAGAGATACTTAAAAAACGAATCAGTTTCTGGAAGAGAAAACCCAATTACAAATATATTTTCTGCCATACTCAGTTTTTCTGCTGAATGGCTCCAAACATGTGAAATTTTATCATAATGACTATTTTTATTCCATGTAGGAGGCACAATTATCGGCTCATTTGAAAGAGTGTTACGGCATTTAGGGCATACGGCGTGTGCTTTTATCTTTGTTATATAATAAGTTCCATTTTTATCTATTTCTGTTTCTGCTCTAGGAATAGGAGTTATTATCTTTTTACATTTCTCGCAATGAAACCAATTTAGGGATCCATGAAGCTTAAGCAACGGAAGCAACTCTTTATTTTTTTCCTCAAGGCAATACTCATAGGAAATTTTATTCTTATCCTTCCCTCTATGTATCAGCGCATAGTCAAGAGTTAAATCATAATTGAATGATATTATCGTTACTACATGATGAGGTGTGACTTTTTTGGTTAAATCTTCAATTAGATCAGAAAATTCTGCATAACGTAGGTATAATATATTTGGTTGATTAGTACTCTTTATAGCTGTTTTATTTTCCAGAGTAATAGCAATGACTTTTCTTAGTGATGCAACTGTTTTTTCATATTCATCGATTTCAGAGTTAGATTTATCAGAAGCATTGATTCTAGAAAAACAATTCAAAATTTTTGACATCTCCAAAGCCGAAAAAACAGATTCGATATTCTGAATGTCCAAGTTACTCATAGAGTGAGTTTGTTTTAAAGCTGCCACCCATTTAAATACACGTTGAAAATCTTCATCTGCTCCATTAGTTTGTCCGAGTAGCATTAAATCATGTGCTGCATCAAGGAATTCTCCCATTAAAGGTGCGCCACATTCCTTCGAGGCTCCTGCTCCGAGAATGAAAACTGTTTGGGTTGGATTTGCCATCACGACCTCCCTACTTTTTATCTTTGCGATACGATAGCACGGTGCTAAAACTAAACAAATCTAATGATAAAACAAAAGAAATCAAAACCCCATTAACAAAGACTTTTTTAAGTTTGAGATGACACTCCGGATATGGTTCCACTGATTAACTCGTAATAAATTTTACATTAGGTATTTCCACGACTTAAAAATTTCTAAGCATGCCGTGTAATTTAATCGTATGGAAAATTGTTATTCCTTTTCTCTGCCGCAGTGAAATGAGCGGCAGTACGGAAAAAACAAGGTTTTTTCACGAAGTGCAGGTATCCTACCTGCTAATTTTTTAGTATATGAAAACTGCATTTAGGTGAAAATCAATCTAAGAGGGAATGCTTCGCCACATGATTTGAATTGATACACTTCCACGTTGTACATGCAATCACCGCCTGCCGTCGCCAGCCTCCTTCGCTTCGCTCAGTCAGTACGGCAGGCTAGAAACACGAGGAATAATGAACTACCCCGACACAGAGCATCGGGGTATCGGGATTTCGTCCGGGGCGAAGCCCCCCGTTAGAAACGTCACTTCGTGACCGGCCGACCAGCAATTTCGTTGCTGGACCCCGCCCCGGTACGACCGGGAGCGGTATTTTAACGACCCAAAGGGTCGGGGAATTAAACCCCAATAGATTAAAAAAATATTTAATAGCCATTACTACTTGTAAATCTATATTTTATAAATATACAACTATTTTAAATTGTGGAAAACTTCCGCTCTATTATTTGAATTGATACAATTTTACGTTGTACATGCTATTACCGCCTGCCGTCGCCAGCCTCCTTCGCTTCACTCGTCAGTACGGCAGGCTCAAAATGCGCGTTAAAATGCAAGATAAAATGCGTCAAAGGGGGGGATTCTCAATCCACAAGGGAAGACAGGAAACCGGCGGAAAAACTTTAAGCGACACGTCGGGAAATAAGGCTTATCGGAGATGCCTGCTTTTACTACTTCAAAAAAGTTCCGGTTTTCTTGGCTTTCAAGGAAATAAGCTTTATCTCTTTTCCAGCTTCAATAAAATGTTTTTCAACTTCGCTGGGTTGTTCACGCTGTTTTCGACGGTATTTTTCATACTCAAGCTGAGCTTTTTTCAATGCTTCCTCATGAGTGATTTTTCCGGCGTGTTCCAGCAATTCACGCCCGGACAGGCATTCTTCAAAAACAAACCCCAGTTCATTTTTTCCCAAAATCATAAAATAACGGGCAGTTGAAAATTTGTTGACGGATGACTTGAGTTCAAATCAATCCGTCATTTTGCAGAATTTAGTTTTGGAATACCACGGCGGACTGATTGACGGTAGTCTCAAATGGTAGGCGTCGCCTACTTTTTCTGTGCCGCCCACTCTGTCGCGGCACTTGCTCTCAATCTTTTAAAGCTGTCTATTATTTTACGCCGCAAGATGATGGATGGTTTTTAAGGAAAATGGAGTTGGGGGCGGTGAAGCCGCTTAAACCGAGCGAAGACCTGCCACGGCTCCATTTGAGACTGCCGTCATTGATTACCAGCTACTGGGAAAAATGGAAAAACTTTAGATTAAAGTATTGCCTTTTAGTGAATTCTGCTTTATAATTAATGGTAAATATAAGTTTTACCATTAATGGGAATTGTCAATATGGCAGCGTTACCGGCATACATGAGAATAAGGCAATACGTGGTTGACCTGATGCTGGAACATACCCGGAAAGACATCCGCATAATGTCTGAACGGGAATTATGCAAAAAATTTAATGTTACCCGTCCTACCGCCCGCCGTGCGTTAAAAGAATTGATTGATGAAGGCTGCCTTTCTGCTAAACCGGGTTTGGGAACTTTCATTAACTCGGCAAAAACACTCAATAGTCCTTTTGCCTTACGCAAGACATTTAAAGTGATGGTGATTTTTGGCAGCGGCAGGCATACCGATCTGGATGGATTTTTCATGAATATTCTGGCGCGTGTCTGCGACCAGCTCAAATATCTGCCGATCCGTTTGCGAATGGCAACTCTGAACCTGACAGAACGGGCCCAGGCTTTAGAAGAATTGCAAATGTATAATCCTGACGGTATCATCTGGGTCAGACCGAACGCGTTCGGCATGGATTTGATTTCCGCTGCCAGAAAACGTATTCCCGTTTACATTATCGGCAGTGTTGCCAACGGCGGCAAATTCCATGTAACAACGGATTACTATCAGTGCGGCCGTTTAGTTGCCGCATGGTTTCTTGACCGCAAGCGCAAAAACGTAATTTTCACGGGAAGTACACCGGAATACCCCATTAAGTCCATGGTTTATAATGGCTGGAGGGATGAATTTGCCGCGCGCAACATACCATATAATGAACATTTACAGGTTAGTGAAAACAGCGACATTACGCACTGTGTCAAGGAACTTTTGTCAAACAATTCGATTGATGGAATCTTCACTTTCGGTTCTGAATTTACGGCTGTTGATATCGCGTTATCAGAAAGCGGCATAGATACACGCCATTGCCCGGTGCTGCTGGATGAAAATTATTTTGGCCTTTATGGGGCCAGGATAAAACCGGCAGCCAAACTGATCATGTTCCCGGATGAAATAATAAAACTGGCTGTAGAAAATCTCTTTAAATCGCTCAATGGTCAAACTTATGAAGCTGATGAAATCGTCCTCTCCCCAAGGATCGAAAATTTATGAAAAAGGGTAATATGAAAATAAATAATTGTTCAACAAATTATCTGCAGGGAAAATGGAATTTTACTTTAATCGAGCTCCTCATAGTGATTTCTATTATCGCCATCCTTGCTGGACTTCTTCTTCCTGCATTGAAAAAATCAAGAGATGCCGCGAAAGGCATAGTATGCAAAAATAATATCAAACAGGTCGCGCTCGTCCTCTCTCAATACTCCCTCGACTACAGCGGGTATATCCCTAAATACTACGATTACGATTTGAAACTCACCTGGCAGCAGATAATCTGTAATGAGGGGTATATTGCAACGCCAGAACGAAGAAAAGCATGCATTTTTGTCTGCCCTTCCTTTCGCCCGTATGTTTACAGGGGCTCTGATGGAACAGATGGCGCCGGATGCATCTATGGGCTTTGGCAAAATTATTTAGGAGGTGGAATTGATGGACATATCAATCTGATCACCGCAACGGAGACACCGATAATATCTGATACTATTATAAGTGTCGCTGACCCAAGGCAATGGTATTGCTTTTACAGTACAAACTCGGAGAAGGTAATACATTTGCGACACCAAAAAAAAGCCAATATACTTTTTAACGACGGAAGTGTGCGTTCAATAGATGGAAATTATTTGAATAATTTTAAAATATCCGGTGTTCTCCATCCATGGAATTATATAGATGCATTAAGTAATTAAAAAGTATATACGATATGAAGACCTTTTACAATAATCTGAAAAAGTCATTGTTGAAACAAAAATTACCTATTTTAAAACTTAGAGGCAATTAAAATGAGTATAAATCCTGAACTAAAAGTTGCTATTATAGGTTTCGGTGAAATGGGCAAGCGCCATTCTCTAGAATATCACCATGCCACTCGTGGCAAAATTAACTTTACGGCTGTAGTGGAACCGGAAGATGCCCGCTATGAAGAAGGATGCGCATGGTACGGGAAAAGGCCAACCAGATATAAAAGAATTAAAGATATGCTTTCAAAGGAAAAACTTGCCGCTATAATCATTGCCAGCCCGAATTGTTTCCACTATGAAAATCTTAAGGATTGCATGACTGGCAATTTACCGTTAATGTTGGAAAAACCGTTGGACAGCACATTCGAAAAAATCTGCGAAATAGCCCGTCTGACAAATTCCTACAAAGCCCCGATAATGGTCGATCACGTAATGCGTTATGCTCCTATAATTCAGAAGGCAAAACAACTTATAACATCAGGCGCAATCGGCAAAGTCTGTTCCTTCAACTTTGTTCAGTATCATGGAGGTGGAGCGTTATTTACCACATATCGCAGGACGATGGCAGGCGGAGGAGGGCAATTAATCGAGAAAGGAACCCATGATCTGGATGTGGCATTTTATCTCTGTGGAGCTGCGCCACGCAAAGTCACTGGAATTTGCCGCCTCCAGAAATTCGGCGGGAATAAATCTGAAAAATTGACATGTTCCACTTGTGATGATTTCAAATGCGCAAACCGTGTCGCCCTCAGAAAAAGTTCCAATGCCGCTGTTAAGGATATTGATCTTAACCATGACCTGTGCGCATTTTCAAAAACAGTTGATGTTTATGATAACGAAATTTGTCTGGTTGAATGTACCAACAATATTTTCGGCTCTTACGCACATTGTTTTTTTGTTCAGAACCATTTTTCAAGACGTTATGAAATTATAGGAACTAACGGCATCCTTTATATTGAGTTGAGTATGCGCGAAAAAATTCCCAATTGCGATGGCAGAATAAGTTTATCCCGTGCCATTCCAGGTTTACCTGAACGCGAAGAATATAAATTCGATTATGAGGGTAAAATACATTATAATGGCGGACCTTTTGCCGGACTGCATTTTTACAATATGATACAGGGAAAAGCTAAGCCATTCACTACAGTGGAAGATGCCTTTGCCGCGGAAATGGTTGGTGTCGGAGCTATGAAATCTTCAGAAGAACATCGTCATATAGATCTGGAAAAAGATATTATCCCGGAAGATTTACTGAAAGTCTTTAGAAAAGCGTATAGGGAAAACGTATAATACAAACCGAAATAATTTACTGAAAAACATGAGAAAGAAAAATATCAATTTGAAAACAAATATTCTGAAAAAGAACTTCATGGAATTATGTAAATCATTTTTCTTCACTCTCGTGGAGCTCCTCATAGTGATTTCGATTATCGCCATCCTAGCTGGACTTCTTCTTCCTGCATTGAAAAAATCAAGAGATACAGCAAAAGGCATAGTATGCAAAAATAATATCAAACAAGCCGCTCTTATTCTTACTCAATATTCAATTGACTTCAACGGATATATTCCTTATTTCTATGATTATGATATAGGGCTGACATGGCAACAGATAATCTGTAATGAGGGGTATATTGCAACGCCAGAACGAAGAAAAGCATGCATTTTTGTCTGCCCTTCATTTCGTCCGTATGTTTACAGAGGCGCTGATGGAACAGACGGCGGCGGATGCATCTACGGGCTTTGGACCAACAATGCCAATTCTAATTTGGGAGATGGAATTTATGAACATATTAATCTTTCCAAAATCAAGGAGCCTGGGACTCCGATAATATCTGACACGATTATAAGCATTGCCGACCCAAGACAATGGTATCAATTTGACCGTGTAAGTATAGATAAGGTAATACATCTGCGGCATGGGAAAAAGGCTAACTGCTTTTTTAACGATGGAAGTGTCCGTTCAATAGATGGAAATTATTTGAATAATTTTACGATATCCGGTGTTCTCAAACCGTGGAATTATATAGACGCATTAAGTAATTAAATAAAAGGGATGAATTATGAAAAAAATTCTATTGGTCTCGGTTTTCTTTTTATGTGCCGCATTAATTTCTGAAAGTACTGAAAAACCTCATTTTTCACTTCAGGAAACTTCAATTGCGCCTAAAATAGATGGAGTCCTTGATGATGAGTGCTGGAAAAAAAGCAGCAAGCTGGATGATTTTTTCATATTTCAAAAAAAAGACACAGGAGAGAAGAGCCAGGACACAGAGGTATTTCTTACAAGAGATGCCAAATGGCTTTATATCGGAGCAATATGCAAAAACGCAAACATGAACCAACTTCTGCAATTGGGAAATGAACATGACGATCACAAACTATACAGTGACGATTCCTTTGAAATATTTCTCATGAGAGAAAATCCGCGCCAGATGTATTATCATTATGTCTTAAATTTTGCAAATGTACAGGGAGAATCAAGAATTTCTAAAAACGCGGGACATGATTCTGGTTGGAACACTCCCTGGCTTTCAGCTGTAAAATCGGGCGCAGAGTCATGGACAGCAGAGATAGCTATCCCTCTTTATCTTCTTAATTCGGAAACTTCAGGGGATGTAAAAATCAACTTTTTACGCAATAAAGTAGAAGTAACTGTTGATAATATGGGTATGAAGTTTGGTGAAAAAATCAAATATTCATTCTGGTCGCCAGTAATCAAACGCGCCCATGAGCCTGAAAATTTCGGAACTATAGAAAATATGAAAGACTTCCATGCGGACGCCCCATTCTTGCCGGGTATTTCAAAAACAGTAATAGGTGATTATAAATATTTAAATGGCAAGATTTCTTATGATATTTCGGCAGAAATAATTTCTTTTTCTCCTGCGGACGGTAAGTTCACATTACTCTTAGAGGAGGAAAATAAAAATACCGGGAAAATACATGACTTCACAAAAGAAGGATTTTTATCAGGACGCAGCAAAACCAATATATCTTTTGATATACCGACAGAGAACTTCAGTACATGCGATATAAATCTGACACTAAAAGATACTGCATCCGGAACAGTTCTTCAAAAATTAAATATTGGCACCTCTTCATCTGCTTTTTCGGATGCATATCCTGACAGAAACTACTATACCGATGAAAAACAGGTAAATATCAGATGCACCTTCTCGCTTCCTGAAAAAATATTACAGGAATGCAGCTTAAATATAAGCGATAAAGACAGTGATCTTAAAAAAGTTGATAAGTTATTTTCAGAAACAACTTTTCCAGTTGATTTAAGCAAATTAAAAATTGGGGAAAATACTATTAAACTATCTTTAAATGACAGTAAAAATCATATTCTAGGCGAAAAAGAAATTCAAATAGTAAAACTGACGCCAAACCCAGGGTTGGAAGTAAAAACCGACAGATTTCAGCGAATTATATTGAAAAACAATGTCCCATTTTTCCCTTTCGGAATATTTCTGTCTTCCGAATTTGTACCAATTCCTGAATACGAGAGAGTATTAAAAAATTTCAAAGATAATGGTTTAAACTCTATCATACGGACAATGAAATATGAAGATTTTTATGTTCAGGCCAACAAAGCATATTTTGATATGACGTCAAAGTATAAACTGATGACAGGTATATGGGGGAGCATAACTCCCGCTGAGATTCCGGGGAAAAGTTTTGAGGAAGAAAAAATATTACAGAGAGGGCGTTATGAAAAACTCCTCCCTTTTATTAAGGAAACTGTAGAAACCGCAAAAAAATCTTCCAATTTTCTTTTTTATTACAACGTTGATGAAATAAACCTTAGCAACTGGCAGATGAGACTGGTTGTTGCCGACTGGTTCTATGACACAATAAAAGAACTTGACCCATATCACCCGGTACTTGGATTATTTTCAAGCTCAATACCCAAAGTTAAGAATGCCACAGATTCCATGGATATCCTTGCCTTTGACATATACACTCTCCCCGGCTGGTCAAAAGGGGTTTACAGTGATGTGGGAAACTGTATGGCAATGACAACTTCAAAGCTTGAAGATACGGCAAAATCAGTTCATAAACCGTTCTTAATCGTGCCATTGGCCGGTGGTTTAGCCCCGGTAGGCTGTCCATATCCGCTTTCCTATCAGGAACAACTATGTCAAAGCTACATTGCGATTATAAATGGAGCAAGAGGGTTACTTTATTATAGTTCGGATGGCGTATATTCAAAATACATGTGGAAATCACTGAGTGATATGGCCGCTCAACTAAACATTATCGCTCCATCTATATTAACAGGCCAATTAAAACAGAAAATTGATTATTCACCTGAAGAGTTTGATTATAAAAAAGGCAATTTCCCAAGCGTTTACGGCTGCATATTTAAGAAACCTGAAGGCGGCTATTTTCTACTTGCGGCTAATGTAAAGAATCATGAGGTAGATGTAAAATACACTCTTAATGATTTTACAGAAAATATTTCTGTAAAAAGTATATTTCCCGAAAGAAAAATTGCTGTAGATGGGAAAACATTTTCTGATAAACTCGAACCATTTGGTACAAGAACTTATTTTATTGAAAGCTCCTTGAACTTGAGAGAACCTGTCAAGATCCATATCAGTGTAGATAAAAAAGCATCTAAATTTGCAGGTCTGTCAAACAGTCTGGAAGATAAAGTATCAGCAATAAGGAAACAAAAAAACATAGTTCCCAACCCGTCTTTCGAAGAATGCAAATATGCAAAGATACCGAACTTTTTTAATCCATGGCGGATAATAAACACTCCCGAAGTTACAGAGAAAAATTCAGAATGGTTTTTGGATGATGAAAATCCCTGGCATGGAAAATATTCATTGAAAATTGACCGTAGTTCACATCCTGAGAAAACCCGTTACAGGGCTGCTATATGGGGCGCATATTATCCGCCTCTCACAACAAAGCCAACTCCATATGTTTTCTCTCTTTACATGAAAGGAAAAGAAGGTGGCGAAAAAGTTTTAATCTTGTTTAAAGCAGGGAAAAAAGATATTAAAAAGTCTTTTGAATTAAGTAAAGATTGGAAGCGATATGATATAGATGTAACCCTTGAAATGCCACAAGGATATTGGGATTCAAGTTATTTTATTATTCCCCAATCCCAGAAAACCATATGGGTAGATGCTCTTCAACTTGAAAAGGGCAATAAATCTACAGATTTCATTCTGGATAATTAATTATGAAAATTCCATTGTATTTATTTTTAATAATTTCCCTGGTTCCCATAAATTCATTTGGAGAAACATTTGCAATTGAAAGGGAAAAGAACAATAAAATTATTATTAAAACGGAGGATTTGACCGTAACTGTAAACAGTTGTTCAAGATTTCGTATAACTACTAAATTTGCAGCATATACTCTCGGCGCTTATAATCGGATGGCAACAGTTGTTACAGAAAAAATAACAGTCGCGAAGGATGATGAAAACGTTAAAAGAATTGAACTGTCATCTAAACCTTTTTCCGTAAAAGATAATACCCGAAAGTTTAATTTATCTCTTGAAGTCAGAAAAAATCTTCCCGGAATACTTTTTATTGAAAGCGAGGTTTTTAACTTGAGCGAGTATCCATCTGACTGCTATTTTTCATGGTCTATCCCTTTACATTCTATTATGTATGTGACGGAAGACGGAGACACTGTAATATCAACCTCCAAACGTGAAGAAATTTCAGAGAACTGGCTCTTTTTCCCTGAGACTGACAGCAAAGGAGGTTTTGGTATTATTGTCAACAGTAAAAATATCGTCATGAGATATCATAATACAAACTCATGGTTGATACAGGGCAATATTCCTAAAACAGCTGAATTTAAATCAATAGAGAAAGGCCAGTCCAATAAAATTAATTTCACCTTTTTATCCGTACAAACAGAAAAGGAAGTTAAGAAATATCATACTATTTTAAAAAGTGACAATCAGTAAAAACAATTTTAAAATAAGGACTTTGAAATGCGGAGCTTCAAAAGAGCATCAGATATAAAAACCGGCGTAATCGGATATGGCGGAGTTTTTAATATGGGAAAAAAACATCTGGAACAGATGAAAAAAGTCGGCATGAATCCGACTGCCGTAATGGAAATAGATGAAGAACGCCTGAAAGCAGCCAAGCTTGATTTCCCGGAAACATACAACACTCTTTCTGCAATGCTTAAAAACTCTTCGGAAAAATGTTTTTAAAACATTAAAAAATACAGGAAAATTCTCTATGTTCGGAATCAAAGGAAATAAATATAAAATAAATCCAACAGAAAAAAACGTCGTCTTCAGGCCCAGACCGGTCAGAAAAAAACGTTCAGTGTATTGTCTCAACGATAACTGGTGCTTTCATAAAGGCTTTATCATGTCAAGTACACCTCACCTCGCAAATGATGCCGACTGGCGTAACATTGATCTGCCACATGATTGGAGCATTGAGGGGCCTTTTGATAAAAAAAATATCACCGAAGCCATACCGTTGGGGAAAAGCATTGTAGCAAGAGATGAATCAGGTTTGCCCTCTGGAGAAGGCTGGTATCGCAAAACATTCTGGATGGATCCTAAAATATTTGGTGAAGTCGGCGATGGCAGGGCCTTCCTCAAAATGGAAGGCGCTTTCAAGCATAGTAAAATTTGGATAAACGGTGAATTCGTTGGTGAAAATCGTTCCGGTTACACACCCGCAATTTACGATATCAGCTGTTTTTTGGGAGCCAACGAAAGATCTTTCAGGTGGCCCGGAAGCACCTATTCCATCACCATTCATGTTAATGCTGAAGAACAGCAAGGTCATTGGCATGAAGGTGCCGGCATTTACAGGGATGTGACTCTTATATTTACACCTTCCTGTCGCTTTGAGCACTATTCCCCGATTGTGACTCTCAAAGAAACCAACAGCGGAAAGGTCGTCGTTTCAGCAACCTTAATCAATTCCTCAAATGAAGCTCGCGATGGTATCCTGAAATACCGGATTTTATCTCCCGACGGGAACTGCGCGGCGTCCAAACAGAAAAAAATTAAACTGCCCTCCGCTGGTACTTTAAAAACAGAGGACACGTTGGAAATACATTCGCCCACGCTTTGGAATATAGACAATCCGTTTTTATACTGCCTGGAGAGCGAACTGGAAATTCCAGATTTGGAAATCAGTGATAAGGTGGAAGAAAATTTCGGGTTGCGGTATTTTGATTTTGCGCCGGACGGGAAATTTTCTCTGAACGGTACCCCCCTCCAAATCCGCGGCGGCTGCATACATAATGATTTTGCGGTATTTGGTGTTGCGCTTCCTTATGAAGCCAACGCAATAACTGTGGCAGAATTAAAAAATATGGGCTGTAACTTAATCCGTTCCGCACATCACCATGCGTCTGAATCATTAATGCTGGAATGTGATCGCATTGGTATGCTTTTCTGGGCAGAACATCGAGGCTTGATTTCTTTATCCGAAGATGTTCAATATGAGTCTTTGCGAGAATCCATAAAGGCTTCGCGCCGACATCCCTCTGTTATCATTTGGGGATTAGCCAATCACGGCGGAGATGCTTATGGTGAAACTACTGCCCGCCTCATCAAAGCCAATGATATTGCCCATTCGGAAGATCCGACCCGTCCGACAGCTGTTGCCCTTGAATGCAGCAGCGATCATAATATCAACGGCTTTGCCGCGGTTACCGATTTAGTCGGCTATAACGGCGGAGCCGCGAGGACTCAACGTGATCATGAACTTTATCCTGAACGTAAAATTATCATTTCCGAATTTGGTTCAGGCCGCGGTGCACGAGGAATATACCAGTCTGCCGCATTTTCCATTGGTGGAAAAAAATATTATAGCGAAGACGGAAGGGTATTCGAACAAACGGGAAGTTATGTCAGCATCTTCGATTTATGCAGGCGGACAGAAAGCGAATGGGCGGAAATCGTACAGAAAAAATATCTCTACGGCGGCATTGTCTGGGCAGCAATTGATTACCTGGGGGAAACTGCAGGTTGGCCGCTTGTCAACAGTCAGATGGGGGCGGCTTTGGATATATGTCGTTTCAGGAAAGATACTTATTATTTCTTTCAACAGGAATGGACGACCACACCCATGTTGCACGTTTTCCCTCCTTGGGAACATCCCGGACAGGAAGGAAAAGAAGTACCCGTATGGATTTACAGCAATTGTACTGAAATTGAATTGTTTCTGAACGGCAGATCTATGGGAACGAAAGTCGCGAAAACCGGTTCTCATCTGGAATGGAATGTCATTTATGAACCTGGTGAACTCAGAGCTGTCGCCTTAACCTCTTCCGGCCAGCATATTGAAAAAATCAGCGTCACCCCGGGCCGGGCGGCAAATATCTCTCTGGACATTCGGAAACTCGAAGAGGAAGAGGCAGGAGAATATATTTTCGTATCCATCGGCTTAGTTGACGTTAAAGGAAATGTGCTGAATCATGCTGATAATTTATTAGAACTCCAAGTAGAAGGTATTGTTCAATTAGTCGGTATTGCGTCAGGAGATCCTTGTGAAAAAGTAACCATCGGCAATAAGTCCTGCCAATTGTTTTCAGGAAAGGCCCTGGCAATATTCCGCCAGAAAAAAAACCTTTCAGAAAAAAATTATGGGAAAGCAATGTTTTTTATAGATGAATTGTCATCAACGCTCATATTCACCTCATCGAAAACAGGCAAAATGCAAATAAAATTTTTGTCAAATGAAAACACAGCCATCCCATAGGAAATTAAGAAATATCATACTCTTTTAAAAAAATGACAATAACAAGAACAATTTTAAAATAAGGACGTTGAAATGCAGAAATTCAAAAAAGCATCAGATATAAAAACCGGCGTAATCGGCTATGGCGGAGTTTTTAATATGGGGAAAAAACATCTGGAACAGATGAAAAAAGTCGGCATGAATCCGACTGCCGTAATGGAAATAGATGAAGAACGCCTGAAAGCAGCCAAGCTTGATTTCCCGTTCTGCAATGCTTAAAAACTCCTCTGTCAATCTTCTGGCAATCATAACTCCTCACAACACACATGCTGCTCTTGCGCTTGAATGCCTTAAATCAGGGCGTCATGTCATATGCGAAAAACCTCTTGCTCTCACAACTGATGAATGTGATACAATGATAGAAGAAGCCCAAAAGCAAGGTTGTCTCCTGAGTACTTATCACAATAGGCACTGGGATGGAAATGTAATGTTTGCATTGGAGAAAGTCCGCTCCGGGATAATTGGCGATGTTGTCAGAATTGAAGCGCATACAGGAAACTGGAGTCAGCCGAAAGATTCATGGAGATCCAGCAAGTCAATTTCAGGCGGCATACTTTATAATTGGGGAGTGCATCTCTTAGAATACGCACTGCAAATTATAGGAAATGCCGAAATCACTGAAGTCAGCGGTTTTGCAAAAAATGGCTTTTGGCAGACAAAATGGGAAGAAGATTCAAACGAAGATGAAGCCTTTCTCGTAGCCAGATTCAACACAGGTCAGTGGATAACACTTTGTATTTCCTCGCTGGATTCCAACCCTAAAGAAGGTATGTTTGAGATAACAGCTACAAAAGGTTCTCTTATTATGGGTTCCAGCGATTGGAAGATGATTACTCATGATTCTGGCGGCAGCATTGTTACTGAAACAGGTAAATGCCCGGATGCACAATGGTTGAAATATTACCAGAATATTTCTGACCATTTATGCAAATCAGACCCACTTGTCATTACACCTGAATGGGCACGTCGGCCTATTCACATAATTGAGCTTGCCTGCCTCAGTGTCCAAAAAGGGACTTCATTGAAAGCTAAATATAAATAAATATAAAATCTGGAAATCTGGCAATGAATTCAAAAGAACGGGTATTTTGTGCAATTGGACATGAAGAGGCTGACAGGGTTCCAATTGGAGAATGGGGATTTGGAAAAGAACTGGTGTGGCCTGTTCTGGGGGAAAAAAGCCTCTACCCGCGTACATTAGAACAGATCAAGGCATATTGGGAAGGAAAACGGAATCAGGTAATTGATGACTGGAAAAAAGGGCTGGTAAGTTTAGTGACCAAATTAAACTGGGATACAGTGTTGGTTCACTTGAATATAGGCAAAAATACGCCAATTGATATTCCAGAGCAAATAGATGTTGATAAATGGCGCGACCGACAGGGAAACATATTGCTGTATACACATGAACTGGACAGAATATGCATCGTGGAAAAAGGACCTCCAGACTATGCCTTAAATAACGTTGAAAAAAAACAAATATCATCTGCGCCTAATGTCACTAAGATAAGGTTTCATTTTAAGCGGCCTTTCTGTGTTCGGGATAACTTTTTCTTGGTTTCTTCATTTTCGGGAAACGCTGTTCGGTGCGTTTGACCACTCTCGGTTCCGAGCGGCCCGGCCTCAAAGGAACTGTATTTTCAGAGAGCAATTCAAGGAATGTCATCTTGAATTCGCGGACGGAAACATTTGGTTTCCGTAGGAGGATGACGCGCATCCATTCTTCTGTCAGCGCGGCGGCGGACGCGAATGAAATCCTTGTCGCCTGGATGCCTGAAAGCTGCGCCGCTTCCAAGACCATTGAGCGGACGAGATTGTATGCCGTCATGAACATTGTT
>LBWG01000034.1 GCA_000993535.1 Candidatus Uhrbacteria bacterium GW2011_GWF2_39_13
ATAACACGGCATATCTGCAAGGGCTAAAGCCACATTTCGCCACACTAATTTAAAATAATGGATGTGGCAAAACGTCAGATATGCCGAAACGTTGTACGAAATTCTAAAAATATTTTTCTTTTAATAAGGAATTTTAATAGGCTTTTTTTAAGACAAAAAGGATAAATTTGTTTTTTTTAAATACAGAGAGGGAATATGGTGTTTTCTCCGTTAGCTCTGCGAAAACGATTATGAAAAATTTATAGCTTCCTTCAACTTAACTCGAAGTAAATCCCTGAATTGATCTATCTCTCCTGGCCATTCCCATCTATTAACATCAATACAATGTATATAACCATCAGCTCCCTTAAAAGCATTAGATGAAGACATGAAATCCACATCAATAAGTCCAATCTCTATTATTTTTCTTTGAATTGATAATTGGTCAGGCCCATTATGCTCTACATAATTTGTAATTCTATGTGGAATTGCTTTTACGACTAAAGATTTCTTGCCATCTTTTTCAATAATTGCTTGGGGAATTTCGGCTTTGATTCCACTACGTATGAGTTTTATCAAAATCGAAGCTTCCCAAAATACCTGCTCTTCAACTAAAGGATCTTCTAACAAAATAGGTTTTTCTCTACTTCTGCTTCCACCCCACCAAAGCCCTTCTGGTTTTGTTCCGCTAAAAACTCTTTCAGGATCTTTTACAAATATCCCTGCACTTTCATCATTAATTAATTTCCCTACTTCTACAACTTTCCTAAAATGCCCACGATCTAATGAGAATTGTGGATTCCAATTAGCTGGAATTAAAGACTTAAGAGGAAGCTCTGTAGTAGGTAGCGTAGTAATTATTGATCCGTCAGGACTTTGGTAAGTATGACATTCTCCAAATTGAGTTATTTGACTGGGAACACTAAGATCAATTTCATCTAGATTTAAAATAATTTGATTCATGAAAATTAAATTAGTTAACAAACCCTCCTTGGACGAAAAAAGGATTATAAAAATGTAATTCAAAAGAAAAGCCTTCCTCATGGAAATCGGTACATTGATAAACTATAGGCAGTCCTGTAAAAAATGTTTTTACTGATGCAGTAACAGCTCGATTTATTATGTTTTCAAAAGTATTTTTCCTAGCATGGAAACCTTTACCAGATAAACTACCATCAAATTTATTGTTTTGTGCCACAAGATCATATTCAATATCTACTCCCATGCCATCTGGATAAGGCACAAAAAATGTAGAATAATTAGATAAAACTTTCTTTCTGTTAAGCAAATCTTGATTATCATCTACTCTCTTAGATAACTCAGCTATTAATTGCTTTGCATTTTTATGTTTTATTATAGGGAACTTAAGACTTACTAAATATTCAATAACTTTTTTATTTATTAGAGTAGATAAAATAGCTAAAGAATCTGGATTTAAATTTTTGAAATCAATATTTCCCACTTGATTTCCGACTTTTTTTAATTCTTCATTCCTAGTTTTTAAAATTTCAGTTATTCCAATAGGATCAGCTATAGTTAATATTCTCTGAATAGAATCTGGATCAACTTCACCATCACTTTCCACTGAAGCTTTTTGTTCATTTAGCTGACTCAATAGTTCATCGATTGTCTCAAAATCCAGATCCTCTTTTAAAGGTAATTCGATAGGACAGTCTCCAAAAACTCTTTTCACCCTATCTCGCGAAGTTAATAAATAAGGTACAACATGCTGTTCATTAGGTGTGACTATTAATTTACGACCAGAAATACCTTCAGGAGATAAATATAAGACTTTACCTTCACCGACTGAGACTTTTGCCCAGCCATCACGTACTGTCTTTAGTAATTGAACATCTCTTAAATTTTCCTCCCCAATAATATAATCATAAGGACGATGACTTACCTGGGAGCCATCATCTTCTCGCTCTTGTATACAAAATTTTTCTATTTCAGACATTTTTAAAAGTTAGTTAATAATATTAATAAAGTATTTTTGTGGATACACATGACATTGAAGGTTTCCATAATTTGAAATTTAAGAAATAAAATTAGTTAGTTAATTGCTTTTAATCGTTTCTTCCATCTCAGAATTGTACTCGGGCTAACTTTCACAAATTTAGCTATTTGCCTTATGCTTAGACCTGCTTTAATCATCTCCGTTGCTCTATTTATTTTTATGTTTTCACTGCGTAACCCGTAATGAAATTCCTCATAATGAGCAGTCCATGTTTTGCCACAAACTCTGCATCTAAAACGTTTAGTCTTTTTGTCATGCACAGCAATTTTTGAATCATCGGCACTTTTGTAATTAATGCAGATTTTATTTGGACAAGCAGATTTGGGACTGTATTCATTCATTGTGAAAATTTTTTACAAATACAAAAAAGCTCCACGAGCTTTTTGAACTTCGTGGAGCTATTAATTTAATTGGTTATGTCTAAATCATCAGACAAGCTCATCACGCAGTTCGTGTTGGCTCATCATCATTGAGGATAATGATAGATTTAAGACAGTATTTTTCATATAAAATTAAATTTTGTTTAGCCCAATTAATATATCAATAATTTGACAATTGTCAATAATGCTGTAGTCGTATACTGTGAAAAAGATAGTTTTATTTTCAAGTAATTCTTTAGTATACTTGCTTTCAGAAAAGTTAAATATAAAAGATTATAATTGTGAAATTTAAACGAAAAGTGAGACAGTGTCTCACCAATTGACTTAAAATCATTACTTTGAACTTTTAAAAATAAAATTTGTAAAGTAATTATGACTAACAACTCTCAACTCATCATTTATCAAACTGAATCTGGTGAGACAAAAATCGATGTTCGCTTGGAAGATGAAACGGTTTGGTTGACGCAAAAATCAATGGCAGAACTTTTTGATAGCAGCGTACCAAATATCAATATGCACCTAAAAAATTGCCATGAAGAAGGAGAAATAGATGAGAATTCAGTTATTAAGGAATTCTTAATAACTGCTAAAGACGGAAAAAACTATAAAACCAAATTTTATAATCTCGATGCTATTATTTCTGTTGGATATCGTATTAAATCCAAAACTGCTACGCACTTTCGCAAATGGGCTACTCAAAGACTCAAAGAATTTATCGTGAAAGGTTTTGTTTTAGATGATGAAAGGCTCAAGAATCCTGATTTACCATATGACTATTTTGAAGAGCTTACACAAAGAATTCAAGATATTCGTACATCAGAAAAACGATTTTATCGCAAAATTACTGATATTTATTCGACAAGTATTGATTATGATCCTACTGACCCAATGAGTATTGAATTTTTTCAAACAGTTCAAAATAAAATACATTTCGGCATTACTGGAAAAACAGCTGCAGAAATAATTTCAGAGAGAGCGAATAGCAATAAACCAAATATGGGACTTACCTCCTGGCGAGGTGAAAAAGTTCGTAGAGAAGACACACTTATTGCCAAAAATTATTTGATCGAAAAAGAACTCTTGGCTCTCAATAATCTGGTAGAGCAATATTTGATTTTTGCTCAAGGACAAGCTATGCAACGAATTCCAATGCGTATGAAAGACTGGATAAAAAAACTAGAGGATTTTTTAACAATCAATAATCGTGAAATTTTAAAGGACAAAGGAAAAATATCACATGAGCAAGCAAAGCAATTGGCAGAAAAAAAATATGAAGAATTTAATCAGAAAAGAATAAATGAATACGATCAAATGGATGTTGATTTTGATAATGTTATAAAACTTATTAAAAGTCAGAAAAAATAGGGCCTTTTGGGCTCCGAGCATTCACCCCTTGATCCCCTCTGCTCTCCGCCCAAAACAAAAAACAAATTTAAGATTAAAAGAAAAAAAGCCTATCAAAAAAAATTGATTGAAAAATATTTTTAGAACTACGTATAACACTGTACATGCGGTTCGCTCTCCTAAATTCAAAGCCAGCATTAAAGTCAGCCAATCCAAAATTCAAGTAACGCAAAAAATTCGGGTTGCTCTCCCAAGTTGCTAAATATTTTTTGATAATTTAATATTTCATCGTTAAAAAATATTTAACAACTTCGCATGTACAGAAACGTTATATGCCATACTCACTACAAAAATTAACACAATAAACATATGAAAACCGTCTTAATTACTGGATCTGAAACATTTGGGAAATATATTACCAATCCTACAAAATGGTTAGCATTAACAACTAATGGCAAAATAATTAATGGACATAAGGTTCATGGCCTAATATTTCCCTCAATAATTCGTCTTCCTAAAGATGCAGAAAATCATGGAGAAACAATCGTTAAAAAGGCAATTGAGATTAATGCTGATGTAATAATTTCTTTTGGTATGGCTTCAGCTGTAAAAGGATTTCGAATTGAACGTAGCGCTACAAATTGGATAGAAAATAAAGAATATTGCCCTCCATATGAAAGCAAAAAACCAATTAATCCTGCCAGACCTGCTCATGAAAAAGTTCAGATAGATATGGAACCATGGAATTTTTCAAAAATTAAAAAAAGCTTTAAGAAAAAACAAATTCCTTATGATCCAAATATTTCGGATAATCCTGGGCAATATTCATGCAATGGTTGGATTTATCGCACAATCTACGCACTTAAAAAGCACAAACTCAATACGCCTTACATATTCATACACACAGCCTGCACGAAAAAAGCAATTGAATTTCTCCATGATTTTCCAATGAATAAAAAAATCCTTATAAAAGAAAAAGATTTAATAAAAGCTCTTGAAATTTTCCTAGAATCGTACAATTCTGACTAAAATTTTTGTAGTGAGCACAGCATATAACACAGAATATGCTATTTCGCTCCCTCTGGTCGCTACACCCATATTTGCCAGCGGTCGCCCTTCGGGCATATTATACCGCTGTCAAACATCGCATATTCTGAAACATTAGCTGAAATATTCCTTTTATTTTTTGGGCTATCGCCCAATTGTTTTAAAAAATTTTAAAATTTCTTTTTCATTAATAAAGAGGGGTATAAGGTGTTTTCTCCACTCCGCTACGAAAACGATTTATTTATAAGGGGAAATAAAATACAATAACCACATGAACAAAAAAATCATAAAATTAGCTGCATTTCTACTTCTCGTTCACTCTTTCATTTTCCCCGAAGCCGCCCACGCAGTAATCCCGCCGGATTTTATTTTTAATATTGGAACTCAAATTGTGCAATTCTTTTCAATAATCGCTATATTCGCTACCGCCATTCTTGGAACATTTTTTCAATTCTTTAAGACAAGATATTATGCTATTAAACATAAAAAAACCGTTCTAAGTTTAACCATTCTCACAATTATAGTAGTATCGCTTGTTTCGTCTTATTTTTACGCAACATACAAACAAAATGCGGAATATCAAAAATGGCTTGAAGAAAGTCAAAGATACACCTCAAATCAAAATATAAATTTAGATTCAAATAATGACGGACTAACTAATTTAGAAGAAACAAAGTTAGTCACCGATCCAAATAATCGGGATACGGATAGCGATGGATATTCGGACGGAGAGGAGGTAAAAAATGGATATAACCCAAATGGTCCGAAAAATCTTGAAGAGGGCGTAGTCAACGAAGATAAAAATGACCAATTAAATATCGGCAGTGAAAATAACAAAAACATCGACACATCTGCTGAAAAATTTATCTCTAATGTAAATCTAACTGATAGCTCTGAAAGGTTTATTAGTAAGTACTACGGAAATATCGCCAACGGCAATTTAGAGCAAGCATATGAAATGTCTAAAAAAACTGTTGGCTTTGAGACTTTCAAGGGTTGGTATTTAAAAACTTCTAAAATTACATTAGATAAATTGGTTCGGATTGATGAAAAAAAATCATCAATAGAATTGACATTATACGAGGACGGAACATTCACAAGATATGGCGTTTTAATGACTTTAACTTTACAAGGAGAAACGCCAGTAAGGGTTGAGAAATCGGAAGTTAAAATTTTGACTCAAGGGTTAATTGATAATCAAAATATTTCCATTGATAAAAGTAAAACTGCCCAGGAATATGATTTTTTTGCAAAAAATGAAAATTCAAACATACTTGTTACAAATCAGGATTTTAAAAGAATCACAGACAGCCAGCAAAGCGATTATATTGTTTTAGACGCAAGAGAAGATATTGAATACGAAAATGGCTATTTCCCCGGGAGTATACATATTCGGTTTGCGGACTTAAAAGCAGGCCGTTGGATTGAACTACCAAAAGAAAAGCCTGTTTATGTAATTTGCTGGTCTGGAATTCGAGGCAAAGAAGTAGCCGAATTTCTGAGAACCAAAAAAATCGTATCTTCCTATTTGGAGAATGGCGCTAATGGCTGGGTTGAATTTGGCGGCAAATGGATTGGAGAAATCAAATTCGGGGAAAAATATACAGATCCAAAATATCAAATCGTTTTTAGTACAGATGATGTTAAACAGAAAGTAACAGAAGGTGTAATCCTTGTTGATACGAGAGAACCATATAAATATATTCAATCGCATATTGCTGGGAGTGTGAATATCCCGATAATGTACACTCCAACTATCAATCTTGAAAAAACATTTAATCAAGTTCCAGCGAATAGCAAAGTCATCACAGTTTGCGACGGATACGTTAATTGTTTTGATGCTAAAATTACGGGTGTTGAATTGGAACGACGAGGAAATCAATTTTTAGGCAGATATAACAAACCCTGGGAATATGAAAAATAACATTCTTCAATCTCAAGAGATTGGCCAAAATAAAAAATTTCTAGGCAATAAAACGCTTAATTTACAAAAGCTCGTAGATTGGGGTTTTAATGTTCCAAAATTTATTGCAATACCTTCGCACATCTCTAGCAATTTATACTCCGATGAAAATCTTAAAAAAGAAATCGCCAAAGAGGTAATAAGAATTTTGCAATGTAAAAAATACGCAGTGAGATCAAGTGCCTTAATTGAAGATGGTGAGAACAAGTCATTCGCCGGACAATTTACTACCAAACTCAACCTATCCAGCGACGAACTAATTGGAGGAATAGACGAGGTGTTGAAGCAGGCAAATAATTTTTTGCACGGCAAACTTGATAAATTTTCAATAATTATTCAGGAATACATTGCCCCTGATATTTCCGGAGTTACTTTTACAAGAAATCCAAACGGTTGTAGGGAAATGATAATTGAATACGGATTTTGCGAAGGAGAAAAAATAGTAAGCGGAGAAATAAAACCCGAAAAAATTTCTTTTTACTGGAATGAAAAAGACATCAAATTACCCAAGCAATTTTCAATAAATAGAATAGTTGAAAAATTTAAAGATATTGAAAATAAAAATAAATTTCCACAAGACATTGAATGGTGCATTAAGGACGATAAATTTTATCTGTTGCAAATGAGACCCGTTACCACTATTTCCGACAAACAGTGCGAGCAAATTAATTTTTTAGAAAAAAAGCTATCGGAAAGTAAAAAATATTTTTTTGAAAAAACAGAAATTTCAGAAATTGCACCAAGACCGACAGAATTCACTCTTAGCCTTTTGGAGCTTATTTACTCCCAAAATGGGCCAGTGAGTGAAGTTTATAAAAAATATGGCGTTTGTTTTAATAATACGGATTTTTTATACATCATAGGAAATGAGCTTTTCGTGGATAAAGAAAAAGAAATACAGGGGTTGCTTCCAGCCTACAGTTATTTACAAAATAAAAATTTTGCTCCAAATTTCAGTAACTATTCAAAAATTATCCCAACAATAAAAAATCTTTTTTCACTGAATAAAATTAAAACAAGTTGCTATGAGAAAATATTTTTTAATTTAAAAACAAAAATAGAGACGCCCAACCAAGAACATGATTTACAAGTAATTTTGAGGAATTTTTTAACGGATTATAAATTGATTTTTGAAACCAACCTTTTATCTGGTTTAGCTATAAAAAAACTAAATTCTTTACTTAAAAAAGAAGTCGTAAAATTACCAGATATTTTAAATGAAAGCAGCCTTTTTATTGATTTAAATAAATATAAAATAGCACTACCGCAAAATTTAATAGGTAATTCGTTAGAAATTTCTGATGAATCAAGCTTTTCAGCTACTGAGAAAACTGAAAGCAAATCAAACGACAAAGTATCGCAATGGTGGAAAAAAATGTCTGATTTAAAGAAAAAAATACTACAAGACAAAATTAAAGAAGCGATAAACTATAATCGGTTAAGAGAATTGGGAAGGTGGTTAACTATCAAAAACATAAACGCAATAAGGAATTTTTTATTAAGTTATGCGAAAACTCAAGGATTTAAAAATTTACAGAATATTTATTTTACCAGTATCAATGAAGTTATTGATGATCGGGCTGATGAAGTAGTATGCAAAAAAAGAAAAAATATTTACGACCAATACAATGATTATACGCTGCCAAACTCAATTACTTCATCATTTATCCACAAGAGAACAGAAATTTTAGGCATTTCCGCAGGATTAGCGCAAGGTATTTTGCAAAATCACGAATACCTAGATTTGGAAAAATCAGATGACTCAAAAATTATTTTGTATACTGAAATATTATCGCCGAACTTAACAAAATATTTTGACAGGATTTCGGGAATTGTTTCAGAAAA
>LBWG01000035.1 GCA_000993535.1 Candidatus Uhrbacteria bacterium GW2011_GWF2_39_13
AGACTCCTTTTTTTGATTATTTTCGCAAATATCAATTTAGTCTCGGATGCACTTTTATTAAAATCATTATTTCAGAACAACTTTTGCGACATTAACAATTTCTTTAAGATCTTAACTTTATTATCATCAAGCTTTAGCATATTCAGAATATGTCGCCTAAATTCGCTATCATCTTTCATCAAAGAGATTAATTTTACATAACTATCATACATTGGATCTCTTATGGAAGTTGTAAAATCAATCCCCTTTAAAGATTCATTTAGCTCTTGCAATTTTCTTTTTTCTTCTGAATTTAATTTATCTTTTACGGCCAAACTTCTTTTCTCATCTAATAATCCAACAGTATATTCATCTAGGATTGTCTTAAAGCCAAACATATCACTTTTAAGTATCCCGGCATATCCCATTCCGCGAGGGTCTTCTTCCGGAGTAGCAGCCTCCACCATTAGAGATTTATCATCACGACGCATTATTTGAATCTGGTCGCGGGTAAGCCCTCCAATAACTATAGGACTGTGAGTTCCCAAAATAATTTGGCAATGTTTTTTATCTTCTACTATATCGTTCAAAAATTTTATATAATCTTTACTCCAGTTTGGATTCAAGTGGGTATCTGGTTCATCCAGTAAAAAAAGAGATTCATCTTCTCTGGTAAAACGCAATAAACCTAATACCATAAGCAATTGTTGTTCTCCTTCACTAAGATCCCTAAACGTTAAAGATTCATTATTTTCCACTTTTACCCGGATTTTTACTTCATGAATCAGGTTTGAAATATAAGTGCTTTCAAGATTTTTAAAAAAATCACTGATTGTTGTAAAATTTTTTCTTAATTCATCCAATGCATTAGCATTAAGAAAAAAACATTTAAATTCCTTAGTTGCCTCTTTTGGATGCCCTAAATTTGTTTTAACTTTATATTTCAGTGTCATAGGCGCAAGTGAAAGTTCATAAAGCTTATCTAAAAAACGTTGAACAATCCCCTTTGCATACCAAAAACGAGAATCCCCATCTTTAGGCCCTTTCCAAGGAGGATTACTTAAAATGAAAAGTACTGATTCAAGTTCTTTAATTCCTAGATGACTTCTAAGGAATTTTTTAAGTTTATCATCTTTGTCCACAAAGAAAGCAAGTAAAACGAAAAGACTATGTATCTGTCTTGCATAAAATAAGGGACGGAGCGGAAGCTCATTTTCTTCTATGTGATATTTTTCTGGGTAGCGTAATTTATGGTAAAATTCTTCTTGATGTTTCTCAAAATATTTTTCAAGTCTATTTGAAGGCCCGGAATAATATCCAAACACGTGAGTTGGTAAATATTCCTTGTTTTCTGTAAAATTTTTAAATGTAACTTGCTTACCGTCAACGTCGATATCAATATCCTTATCTCCAGAAATTTTCTTGACATTATCTTTTACTACTATTTTGATTGCAGAATCTCTATCCTCAAATTCGAAAGGATATTTATCTTTTTCCCTTTTACGACAAGTATACTCTAATTCATATGAATGAGATGGTTTTTCGCCTAAATCTAAATCACGAAATATTTTAACAATAAACTCAATTAAATTGGATTTTCCTGATCCGTTACAACCGATCAAGGTGGACACAAGTTCTTCCGAATCAAATTTTGCCTCAACTTTTTTTAGGTTTTTAAAGTTTTCTATATATATTCGTTTTATTTTCATAGTTCCCCCAACTCCAGCAAGCCATCATTCTCCGTAATCAAACCAGTTTCCATTGCATGTTGTAAATCCAAATAAAATTTTTCTATTTTATCACTGTCAAATGTTTTTGAATAATTTGCTTCTCGATATAACTCGTCCGGAGACAATGGGCGTATTTTTAAAATATTCATTAATGATATTTCTTCTGATATTTCTTTCATTTTCCCATCTCCGCGTTGTTTGTTAAACAATGATTTTTCTCTTTTTTCTTGCTTATGGATATTATATTTATATTGTTTCAATTTTTCGAGAGACATAGATGCAGGTTCGTCGCTGGGATCTTGAGGAACTAATTCTCCTCGAAAAGTTTTTGCTAAAAATTCCCGTGGCAGTTGTTCAATTTTTACCTGAGCAGTTTGATAGTTTTGCTCAAGCTTATCTGCTAGCACAAATAATTCTTCTATTTGAGTTACTGCCTTCTTTTGTAATTCTACTGTAGAAGGTATAGGAATCAATAAGTCCTTAATTTCATGACTATTAATGTTATTAATACCATTTGTAGAACGTGCAACATTTTCAATTTGCGCCCTCACTCTAGGAGAATGTAACGCGAAATTCAAATATTTTGGATCGAAACTCTTTGTTTTGACTTTCAGCCTAATTAGATAACCTGCATAACCAAAACCAACTTCTTTTTCTGTAATAATTGCAGATCGCCCAACTAGTGGTAAGCTTCCATTTGAGCGAATAACAAGAATATCATTGGGGGCTAATTTTAACTTATTATATTCAAGTTTTGATAATTTGCTGTACTTGAGATCAGATATATCAATATGTCCATCAGAAATATTGGGAATCCTAAGTATGGGATACCCATTAATATCATATTCTGATTTTTTTGAAGTTCCATATTTCACGTCAATTAACATTTTTCCAAGTTTAACGTGTTGCCCTATTATTGACTTAAGTAAAACATTCTGTCTAAATTGATGAACAATGTTTTGTACTTTTCTTAGACGTGACTTAGCTTGGTCAATTTCAGCCATTAATCTATCCAATTTAGAGACAATTCGCTTTTGTTCTTTTAGAGGTGGTATAGGAATAATGATCTTCTCAAGAGTAGATTTAGTAATAGCTTTAAATGTAGTTCCACTTCCTTGTTGTTCAAGCCAATGCTCAATATGCCTGAAATAATAAAAGACATATTTATACATAAAATCATCATCTATACGTATTGCAGCCAAGCCTCTTCCAATGCATGACTTTCCTTTGCATATATTTGTTGGTCCGACAGGGGCTCTTACTGATACTAGTATGTCATTAGTCTGTGCAATTTTTATTGGAGCAGAACAATATTTATGGGGAGTTGGATAGCATTCCCCAAATTCTGCTTTCCCTTGAAAAAATGGTAATCCGATATTTTGCTCATTATATGTTGAAGAATCAGGTGATTGCCCCATAATGATGAATGCAATCTGAGAAAGTTCAGTGTTGAGCCATTTATTTGGTAATTTAGTATCGTCATACATTGTTGATTGCCTCTCAATTAAATTTAAGGATGTTGACGATTTTGTTGATAGAATCCATAGCGGCAGAAAGCTCAGCCGCTGCTTCTTGTGCCAGTTCTTCTGGAGATGGAGTTGACATAGTTTCATCCATAATAAGCCCTAAATCAAGTGAATCCCCATGATTTTTTATTTCCTCACGTGAAATACATGAGAATCTTTTATCTACAATAGTTTTTCTATCTTTAGAAGTTAAAGCCTCAATTGCTGAATCAAAATCTTCAACTGAATATTTACGCCTCTCGTATTCTTGTTCAAAATCAGAAAAATGCTCCTCGGTCAGAGGGTTGCGTTTCCCAAATGATTGCATATTTGAACGCATGTCATAAAACCATACTTCATCAGTGTTCTTTTCCTGGCGATTAAAAAATAACACATTGGTTTTAACCCCTTGTGCGTAAAAAATACCAGTCGGTAATCGAAGTATTGCATCCAAGTTAAAATTATCCATGAGTTCATTGCGAACTTTTTGGCCATCACCATCTTGAAACAGTACATTATCTGGTACTACGACAGCAGCCCTGGATGTATTTTCTTCATTTAATGAGAGATATACGTGTTGCAGGAAATTCAACTGCTTATTTGCCCCAGGAAAAGGCAAATCTCTTCGCATAGCTCTTTCTCCTCCACTTTTTGTTCCAAATGGAGGATTTGTCAGAACTAGATCATAACCTTTCATCGTTTCACCAACCGGGGAAAGAGTATCTCCTAAAGTAATTTTACATTCCATGCCATGAAGCGTTGCATTCATTAATGCTAATCTATGCGTGTCTTTTACCAATTCACATCCCGAAAAAGCCTCTTCTATCTGGAACTTTAGTTCTCTAGATGATAATTTTTTGTAATTATTATAGTTTTTTCTAAGATACTGATCTGCCGCGATCATAAAGCCAAAAGTTCCACAAGCGGGATCGTTGATTTTTTCTCCTAGCTTCGGTTGACATACCCGAACCATAACTTCAACAAGGGGACGAGGGGTGAAATATTGTCCGGCACCAGATTTTTTTTCATTGGCATTCTTCTCAAGCAATCCTTCATAAATATCACCCAACCCTTCCGATTTTGCCGAATACCAATCTAACTTATCGATTTCAGTTATAATTTTCTTTAGATTTTTAGTTTCACTTATATCGGTTTTTGCGTCTGCGTATATTTTTTGAATAATTCCCTTACCGCTTTTTCCTAAATACTTGAGAAGTTCGTTATAAAAAGACAAGAGCATGTCGGTATCAACAGCAACAAGGTTATCCCATCTATATTGTTTCGGTATTTTTGATTCGGCATTTGTCTCTTTAGCCATTTTGATAAACAAAATATAAGTCAACTCAATGACGTATTGATGGAAAATAATACCATCATCTCTGAGGACATTACAAAGATTCCAAAGTTTATTTACAATTTCCATATTATTCATAGCTTTTGCCTTTTATCGAACCTTTTTACCTTAACCATTCAATGAATATAACACAAAAAACAGATATTCATATACTTTTTCGGAGCAGATTTTGCTAAAAAACCTGCTTACATTCTCAATATCTTCCTATGAGTCAAACAATAACGCAGAATAAAAATCCAAAACTCAGCTTCAAAAGATACTATCTTGTGTTCCCATTTTCTTAAGAAGGGAAAAGGCATTACCTTTCTATTCATGGGAGCCTCGCTTTTATACCTTTTAAAGCTTCTGACGCCGGATAGAGCTGATTGTCCTTAAATTCCCCGATTTCTGACATTCTGAATGCCTCTCTTGCGAGCGGTTTTAATTGTTCCGGCCAGCCGCCATCGAAGTTCTCGTATTCGTCAGGGTGCAGATAGGGGTGCAAAAAAGCCAGCGCTTTCCAAGCGTTTAGAAAAGTCTTTTTATTGAGCCTTTTGAGATTTTTGCATTTTAAGGCGTTATTAAGAATACATTTTTTCTTTTCGATCATAGATCACCTGCTTTCCATTTTGAAGAATTTCCTTTGTTCGATCCAGTCATCGGGGAAACCGGAGACGAGTTTTTCGAGGGAGAGACCGTTGGGTTCATTGCCGTTGAGAATTGCTTCGACGATGTCGGGGGCCAGCGTTGTCAGAGAGAGGATTCTGGTAACGTATGGGTGCTGGTATCCCAAGGTGCGCGCCAGTTCCGCGATTGAGGCAATCTCTCCGGATTCGAGTTTCGCACGCCATTCGTGGGCGTTTTTTATCGCACGGACAATCGGGCTTTGCACCATTGACGGGCTGTCGGGATTTTTCCCGTCGAGCGTTTCCGGCGTGATTATCATCTTGCGTCCGTTTTTATATTTGAAAAACGCGGGGACGCGGAGCATGATTTTGCCGTCCGGCAGGACTTCAGGGCTGATGACTTTTTTATCGGAGCGGCTTATGGCAGGAACAGGCATTTGTCTGAAATAAAAAGTTTTACCCCTCTCAGTCCGCGTCCCTTCAGATATCTCAGAAAATTGCTCCATGAAGCTTTATCCTCCTTGCAGCCCTCGGAAAAACCCAGTACTGTCCTGTAACCATCCGCATCAACTCCTATCGCCACCAGTACCGCAACGTTTTTCATTTCACCTCCCCAACTGCGTTTCAGATATATCCCGTCCAGATATACATAGGCGAACTCACCCTCAATCGGCCGGTTCCGCCACTCCTCGATCTTCCCGTATATCTGCTTGTTCAGGTTGCTCACGGTCGAAGCGCTTACGCGGCTGCCCCACAATGCTTCGCTTATATCTTCCACTCTCCTTACTGAAACTCCCGCAAGATACATTTCTATCAGAGCCTCCTCTACCGATGCCTCCCGACGCTTATAGCGTTCTATTATCTGCGTCTCAAACGGCAATCTCCTCAACCTCGGCACTTTCAATTCCACTTCCCCGACGCGTGTCTGCAATTTCCTGTTGTAAGTCCCCGCCAGCGTATCCTGACGCGCATCGCTGTGCTCATAACGTTTCGCCCCGCACAAGCGTTCCGCCTCCTCTTCCAGAAGCTTGTTCAACGTCTCCTCCACGCTCTCCTTTACCAGTTCCTCAAGATGCCCCCGGATTTCTTTTTCGTTGATTTCAAGCATCCGACCGGTGACTTTTACCTCTTCATGCGCTACATTTTCCATGGCAGTTCTCCTTTGAGTTGTTTGTTTTTTTTGCCTATTATAATCAACTCTGGAACTGCCCCTTTTTCAAAATGTGCGCAATTTTATATACGTTATCATCGGCACGAAAAACTCCACCAACTTCCGCTTCTCGTAACTATGCGCCTTCTTAAGCAGCGGCAAATAACAAAACACCCCGTTCCCCCGGCAAAACTCCGTCAGCTTCTTCTCCTGCCTCGGCTTTGTCCGCACCGGCATCCATGAACAATTTTATCTATGTAATTGAAATCCATCTTCAAGTTTCTATACCGACTTTTTTTATCGTGATATTTTCTCTTCCAGTAAAAGTTCCATTGCTTTTTCCAGAAGCTCATGTGCAGTAGGACACCCATAACAGTTTTTTAACATCCATATAAATGTAGGATTTTTTTCAGCCATGAAATTTTTTGAAAAATTTCGGTGAAAGTCTCTTCTACTCTGGTTCCATCGCCATATAACAAATTTTTCCCAACTCTCTTCAAGTTTTGCGTCATCAATTATACAGCTACTTATTTTCTTCAACATATTTTCATAATCAGACAGTTCTTTTTCTGTACATGTTTCTACTGTAGAATAATTTCTCAAATAGTAAGGAATTATTTCAATGTTTTCAACCGAATGTTCAGAAATCCCGACATTAAAAAGGTAACCGTGATCCGTATCCTTAAAAGCAGCTACATAATCATGGTCAAAGACAAGATTTCCAAGGCTGTAAGCTATCCATCCAGTCTTATACCGTTCAATTCCCTGTGGAACATGGGGGTGATGATGTCCAACTACAAGATCGGCCCCTGCTTCTATATATGCCCTATAGGCTTTTCTTATCCTTGGAGATGGCACCAAAGCAAATTCATGTCCGGCATGAACAAATATTACAAGAAAATCTACTTGTTTCCTGAGTTCCGGTATTATATACACGTTGGCATCAGGATTGAAAAATGATGTACCTGGCCTTGCTTCTGTCGCGAGATTCTGCTCTTTTTCAGCTAACATCCAGAATCCAATTTTCAAGCCCTTTACATGGACTAAGAGTATTTTTTCTGCTTCAGAAATGTTCTTGCCGCCTCCAGCATAGAGAACTCCGGTACGGGTGAGATTTTCTAGAGTTTGAATAACTCCCTCATCTTTAAAATCTCTCAAGTGATTGTTCGCTATGCCTGCAACATCTATCCTTGTATCCTTCATCCATTCAGCAATTTTTCCATCCGCCCTCAATCCATTACCGCTTGGAGAATCAGCAGTTAAACCTTTTTCACAAAGGGGAGCTTCAAGATTGACAACGAACAAATCACTTTTTTCAAACCAAGCACCTTCTTGAACAGCGGGTCCTTGCGATACAATTCCATATCCGCAAAATCCGTCCGCCCAAGCGCAAGCAGTCCAACAGCGATTTTCAATATGTCGCTGTGACTTACTTCCCCATGCTTTATTCTGGATGTCTTCATTGTGTTGATTTTCTCCCATTCTCTCAGCCGGAGCAAGGCCCCAATCAAAATATTTCCGCCTGTCGAATTGATTTCTTCATTGCCTTGCTCTATCTTTATGTTCATATTTCACCTGTTGGGTTAAGTTGATATTATGACTTTAAGCAATTATAATATACTTAACCTTAACAGGTTATCCATCCCTCAAACATCATTTATGTATTTTCCTTCACGGATTCAGGGTTCTTACAAAATCTGTCACCTGTGTTCCCAAGATTCCCCAAAATTGCCGAATATTTTCTCATTCTATAACCTTTTTTAGAACACATTACGCCTTATTAGACGATCTGCTTTTCTTTATACTATAATAATAGCACCTTTACATGGAAAGTACATGGACTTTTCACATATAATCATGTACTATAATAAACTACCTCGGTGCAAGCACACGAGGTATTGTTACAGAACATCAAACTCAAACACCAGTTGTCCTTCGTGTAGCTTTCGATACTTCCCCTGCC
>LBWG01000036.1 GCA_000993535.1 Candidatus Uhrbacteria bacterium GW2011_GWF2_39_13
AATGTCAGGTTTCCCTGTCAGAACACGAAACATGATGAAACACGCCTTGAAAAAATCAAAGTTTCAGGTCATCTTAATACTTAAGTGAACAGTATTGGGGTTAACCCTCCTATTTCTCACAAGGCGGCATTTCACCGCCTTATTTTATTTTCTGCCCCAATTTCAAAAATTTACAATTTATTTTCCAAAACTTACCCATAGCACTTGTTTTTTAAAATATTTATAATATAATACATGTATCGTAAGAATTAAAAATAAAAAACAAGCTTGGGCTTTTATGGGCAGAAACAAGTTATACAATGAAATAACAAATTACCTGAAATCCGCCATACAGAACGGGAATTTAAAGGTGGGAGAGGCTATCTATTCCGAACCTGAACTCTGTAAAAAATTCAATGTTTCGCGAACTCCTGTAAGAAACGCGATAAGACAACTTGCCGCCGAAAATATCCTTGTAAGCCGTCAAGGCCAGGGAACCTATGTAAAGGGCGATGGACATGGCCTGATACATAATGCGATTTGCATGGTAAACCACTGGACAAGAAAATTGAGGTATGATCAGACCGACACTTATTATATGGATACAATATTCGGAATTGAAGAAGAATGCAATCAGCGCCAGATAAACTTCCAGATGTTCAGCGGTGTGATAAGCTCAAAAGATGAACTTCTGAAACAGATGAAAGACCGCAAACTCGACGGAATAATCCTTGACGGTTCCTACCAGACACATGAGGATGATATAAAAATATTCAAAAGTTTAACCCCTCACATAGTCGTATTGGACGGCAATCCGGCGGAAACGGACCTGCCCTGTATCGCCCCAGACGAAACCGGAGCTTTTGAAAAAATACTGGAACTCGCCGCAATGCATAAGAATATCTGTTTTCTCCATGAAACCATGAGCGCAATGGGAAGAAGAAAACTCACCGCGTTCAAAAAGGCCGCAAAAAAATATCCATCCATGAAAGTCATATATGCGGATTATTCGGAAAACACAGGGTATGAAACTTTTTTCAATATAAATCATTACCCTCTGACATATAAAGCGCTGGAAAATGTATTTGCCGGAAATACACATGCTGACTGCATTATATGTGACTCAGATTACACCGGGGTAAAAAGCATTAAATTTCTGGAAATCAAAAATCTGAGAGTCCCTGCTGATGTCTCAGTCTTCGGCTTCGGAAATATAAAATTCTCCTTAATGTCGAAGCCGACATTGACAACAATCAGAATTGATACTGCCGGAATGGGAAGAAAATCTATTGAGTTTCTATGTGATATAATTGAAGGAAACGCAAACGATAAAGCCCGGTTTTACCCGGGTTCGCTCATAAAACGGGATTCTCATAAATAAAAGAGGAAATTTATGAAGACAAGGAAAAGAAACTTACGGATAAGGGAATTGCCTTTTACCCTTATCGAGCTCCTCGTTGTGATATCAATAATAGCAATCCTCGCCAGTCTGCTCCTGCCATCCCTCCAGAAAGTAAAAATAAAAAGCCAGACCATAAAATGCGCCAATAACCTCAAACAATGTGGTCTTATCTTTTCTTCATATATAGATGACAGCAATGGTCATTTTTTTACATATATGTCAGGAGGACGAATGTGGACACGAAAGGATTACGGCGGCTTATTTAAAGCCGACCACGTGGACACAAAAAATGAAAAAGTATTTCTTTGTCCTGGCGATAAAAACCCATTTGGCGGTCTGAATCAGCTCTACTGCAGTTTCGGAGTAAACTCATCTATTGCAAGTGTTGAAAAAACCTTTATACCTAAATATCTCTACCCATCAAAGACATTTATTTTTATAGACACCCAGCTTTCCGATTCGGGCGATGCATACCCGGTAAGACTTGATGCAAGCGAAGACCAGAGGGCACATATATACGCGGCGACGCCAAGGCACAGCAATTCAGCAAATATTCTCTATTTGGATATGCATGTGAATAATTTGAGCGACCCGGGAAATAATGTTCCCAGAACATCCGCAGATGTATTCTGGAGAGGATACTGATATTAATTTATAATAGATAGGGAGAAAAAGAATGAAGGAAAAATTGTACAGTGGGATTACAACGGCACTTTTAGTGTTTTCCGCAAGCTTGTTTTCTGAAGATGCAAATCTATTAAAAAACGGGAGCTTTGAGAAAGGTGTTCAGAATATAGGATTAGCATCCACAACTATCGAGGATTGGGAAATAATCGGGGATAAAGCCGGATTTGTCTGTCAGGACGCGGCCGCCTGCACTGACGGTGATATAAGCCTGAAAATCCATTTTCAAAAAAAACAGAAAGAAGACTGGAAGATTTTTCAGTCAATATCGGCGACTGAATTCAAGAAAAATACCGATTATTATTTTTCAGGATGGATGCAAACATACAAAGGCAGTTCAATTATCTCAATACAACTGAAAAAAGACGGCAGGACAATCAAGGAAATAATTTTATCTCCGCGCTCAGACGATAAGGAATGGGACGGATATCTTGATATAGACAAATCAGGCTGGAAGAGATATACAGCTGATCTCAATACCATGGACAGTGATAATATCACAGTCATGTGTACACTTAAAAACAAGGAGATGTTTATCGGGGACACCTGCTGGTTTGACGGATTGAGCTTAATTGAAAAAATAAAAGTTGATAGAGCAACAAAGGAAGTTTTCCCCCATAAGATATTTGTTTCAAAAAATGGAAATGATGTATGGGACGGTTCTGAAAAAAAACCGTTTGCCACAATTCAGAAAGCCGTCAGTCTTGCCGGATACGGAACACACATCAAGATCACGAAGGGGATTTATAATGAGAAAATTTCTTTCACGCGCGGAGGCACCCCGGAGAAACCGTTGATATTGGAGGGCCAAGACGGAGTGATTATTGAAAACGCCAAAGAAACAGAACTGAAATGGGAAGCCGTTCCCGAATGGGGAGAAGGCGTTTACAGGGCGAAAAGCGCTTTTTCCATGGGGCTTTTCGCGGATGGGAAAAATATAATAGCCATACGTTACGAGAGGACTCATCCCGATTTCATGAAAAATGAAATATGGCAATATAGAAATCTCTTCAAAAACGGAGTCATAGCTCAGGGCAAGACAGCAGGGCATGGTTTTGATTTTCTAAAGGCACTCTGGATGTATAACCCCGAAGACAAATGTATTTATATAAAATTCGCAAACCTTGCCAATCCGAAAAAAATCAAATTCAGGCTGGCCGACGCCTCCTCATGCATAGATATTCAAAATGCACCCAATATAATAATCAACAATCTGGAACTGAGATACTCGGTAAAGGGATGTGTTATAAAACATTCAGAAAACATAACAGTAAAAAATTGTAAAATGACATCCGTCGAATACAGCGCCATGCTTCTGAATGCGAAATCCTGCAAAATAATAAATAACGAAATGACGATAACCGCATACAACAGCATGGACCCCACAACAATGTATTTCATCGACTCAATGGGGAACATGCACTATCAGCATGATGTATGGAATGCCCACAAATGGGCGGGCTATTACGACAGAGTAGGAGTGGCAATAAGCAGTGACAGGGGAGATACTGAAATCGCAAATAACTACATACATGACAATTGGGATGGAATATCAAATTACGGAACTGGAAATAAAGGCTTAAAAGTCCATCACAACACGATTTTAAGATGCATGGACGATGGACTTGTTTTCAATGCTCAATGCGAAAACCAGGAATGGTATAACAACACGGTAATTTCAGCGTTCTGCAGTTTCAGGATGCTCTCCACAAAAGGGCCCGTCTATATATATGGAAACAGATTTACAAGGCCGGCGCAGGACCAGTTAAGAATATGGTGCGATTCGCTAGCAGATGTCTACATATATCATAATACGGTCATAGACAAGGACGGCATGGCATACTTCGGGCAGAAGAAAACAGGAACGCCGAATTATAAAGTTTATAATAACCGTTTCCTGGGAAATTATATGGTCATCAGAAAATTGAGAAAAGGCGGAACTGAAATAATGCCCGACTTCAAAGCTGATTACAATTGTTATTTAAGTGATAGAAACGATATCATCCGCAAATACGGTTTCGAAAAAAATGGATATTGCGGAATGGACTATAAGGAGAAAGGGGCTGACCTTTCAAAATTCTTCGGAAAGCCGCTCCCCGGGTGTCCTCCCGGATATTTCAAGGGTAATGCACCAGATTGCGGCGCGGAACAATTAAAATAATATAATAGAGGTGTCTGATGAAAAAAACGGCCTTTCTGTTTCTTTTAGTTTTTCTGAGTTTTGCTCTTAGCAATGCCGCTGAAAAAAAACAAGTCAAAAAAAATACGTCTGACACTTCATCCGGCATAAATATACTGCCGGATTCAAGTTTTGAAGAAATGCCCACGGCAACAGAATATTATCCTATGCTGGGAGAATACCGTCTTCCTGAAAACCCTGAATGGAATCTTGACATTACAGAACATTTTCATGGTAAAAAATCATTGTGCATAAGAGGAACAAATCCCTATATATGGCAAGTATTGAATAAACCGTCTACTGATTGCGTTTTTTCAGTATACTTAAAAGCAGAACATGGCGGAGAAAAAGTTGAAATAGGCATTGAACCTGTTTTTTTTCATCTCCAGGGTGGATTAAATACAGTAACGGAACGTAAAGAAATCCTGCTTGACAAGGAATGGAAACGTTTTGAGATAAGCTGTTCGCACGATAAAAAGAAAATGCAAGAGGCCAGTCCTACACAGGAACTTTACAGGGCATGGGTAAAAGCAGCCGGCAAAGGTAAAATATGGATTGATGCCGCTCAATTGGAAACAGGGAAAACAACTGCTTCAAATTATGATCCGGACAGAACGGGCAACAATAAAGCTCCTGTCATTAGATGTCCTGTCGTAACGGAACAGAGTGAGCTTCCTGATTTTTCAGGAAAAAAATCAAAAAGCGGAAGCATTAAAATAAAAATCAAAGACTTGAAAAAAACTGACAGAAAAAACGAACCGGTATGGGGAGGAATACCCTTCCCAAAAGGTGAACTCTTCGATGAAAACAGCATAAAAATTTTCAATACTGAAGGAAAAGAAATACCGAGCCAGACAAAAGCTCTTGCAAGACGGCATATAGACGGAAGCATCACCTCGCTGCTTGTGGATATCCAAACAGATATTTCGAATGAACAGGAACGGAAATACACACTTAAATACGGTATCGGCGGGAATGCCACAAATAAAACAATTGCCTCCGAAAACGCAGATGAAATAACTGTCAACACCGGAGCGGTATCGGCAACAATAAAGAAAAACTCTTTTAGAATTTTTGATATCCTCCAGAATAAACAAGGAGAGAAAATAGAAGCTCTTCCACTTTCCTCCGGCTCTTATGTCAAAGCGCCGGATGGCACCGTTTACAGTTCTGAAGCATTAAAGCCGGAAAAAATCCGCATTGAGTCAAACGGTCCTCTGCATGCGGTCATATACGCGCGGGGAAAACATGGCAATAATAATGAAAAGATATTGCTGGATTATGAAATCAGAATACACGCCTTTGCTGACAAGCCTTATTTTATGATTGAAGCAGCTTTCGAAAATTGTGAACAACAATATAATACCGCAGTAAAATCCATCTTTCTGCGACTCCCAATAAAACCGGGAAACAGTTGTGAATTCAACGTCACAGAAGGAAACAACATCAAAACAAATTTATCAGAAAAGGGCACGATATCAGTAGCCCAACTTCATGAGTATTATGGAAACGGAAATTATGAAAGCGTCCTTCAGAATGACGGGAAACTTTCTCGTTTTGCAAATCTCAAACTGGACGGTACCGCGAAAAACGGAAACTCCACAATATCAGTACAGAATTTCTGGCAGCTTAATCCGAAAGCGATAAGCATCTCCAGCAATAGCGCAGGAATATATTACTGGCCGGAGCACAATGTCAAAGCACCCGATCTGCCCTTCGGCATATCAAGTTCCATAACTCTGTCATACTCGCCTTTTGAGAATAAGGAAAATGGCGAAAGTCTAGTCCAGTCACCGCTTATCCTGCAAGCAGATCCTGAATGGGTCGCCCAAAGCGGTGTTTTCGGTAAATACCTTACCGCAAAAACCGCAAAGGAAAAATATCCGCGCTATGAAAAAATAGTTGAAAAATATTTTTCAGAGTTATTGCTGCATCCCGTAATCTGTGATCTCACTGGAATTCTCGACTATGGGGATCTGGGGTCTTTTCAAAAACGAGTGAACAATGAAACGGCTATAAATGAGAGTTTATGGCTTCAATATCTCAGTACCATGGAGCCTTCCCTTTTCTTTCAGGCCGTTGCCCAGGCAAAACACCAGCGGGAAAGCGATACTACGCATATAGGAAAAGACGCCGCATGCTTAAATACGCATTCGGGAGGAGTGCACACTTCGTTCCACTTTCATACGGGACATTTCTGGATAAGCGCACTGATATGGCATTACCTTCTTACGGGAGATATGCGTTCATACGATACAGCGAGACGGCTTGGCGCTGAACTAATTTTGAAACATAAACTCAGTCACTACAAGGGACGGGAAAGGGCAAGGATGCTGCTTCATTTGGCGGAACTTTACGATCTCACTCATCTGAAATGTTTCAGGGAAGCCTACGAAACACATTATAATTTTGGACAGGCAACCCCCGATAAAGGAAATTATTATATAGGCATAGGCCTGCTGGCCCTTAAACGCTGGTATGATACGACAGGGGAAGAAAAATATCTGGAACGTTTCAAGACGGATGCGGAGAAAATTTTATTGGTGCCACCACAAGAAGACATACAGGGTAATAACGGTTTTGCTGTGGAAGGCGGAAGAGGCTGGTATCTATTTTCCGCCCTTGCGGAAGCAACCAGAGTTACAAACAATCCTGAGTTCATCAAAAAATATCAGGACCAGTTTCTATGGCACATGCTGAAACTGACATCTTCCGACGCATGCATGGTAATGGGTGCGGAATTTCTGGAAGCCGCCGATAAATTTGAAATAAAGGAAAATCCCTTTATGCCTGAAAATCTGCTTGGAATAGAGCAAATGACAGGTTATCAGCGAGGAGCGCCTTCAA
>LBWG01000037.1 GCA_000993535.1 Candidatus Uhrbacteria bacterium GW2011_GWF2_39_13
CATAAAACGCTCCGTGTTTTGCAAGATAATTGATGGATACAAGAATTATCCTGCAATTTAGCGCGAGCATTTAATTTTGCAAGCCCTTATTTGTAAAAATGTTAAATTATTTTTCAGGGACGACTAATTATATCTCCGAATAACACTATGAGCCGATTATCAACTTTTCAAAGAACCTTGCAAGATGCAGTTGGCCGTAATATTACGAAAGAGCGGCTGAGGCTGTTATTCGACTGTGTGGACAGACAGCGGGCTGAAAAGGAACTTGATGCATGGATTGATGAGGCGCAGTCCGGCAATATCGGTATCCTGAAAGAGGCCGCCAGAAAGCTGCTGGTCTGGAAACCATCAGCACCAGCAAATTAGAGGTTGTGAACCGCAAAATCGGACTGCTGCAGCGTAACGCCTGCGGCTACCGGGACGATGAATACCTGAAACTCCGAATCCTGCACTTGCACCGTTCCAACTACTCATTAACCGGATGAACCAAAAAGAGTAGTACTACTGCTTTTTTAATAAGAGTTACAGCCGCGCTACCGCATGGTAGGTATTCGTAAGTATTGAATTCAGCGTAACTTACAACAGTGGAGCCAACAAGATTCGAACTTGCGACCTCTTGCATGCCATTAATGGGGTCTAAAGTAAATTACAATCTGTTATTATTCTAAAAAATAAATAATAACTTTATAACTTATTATTATTAAATCATTTATAATCACATTAAGTCCCGTGCTGTTCCGTGGAAGCCCGCGCACTACCGCATGATTCTTATTTTTTTGTTGCATTCTGCATAGATACTGCATACAATATCAAACTGGTTTTAGGAAAAAAAGTATGGCCGGAAAACGAAAAAGCCCTCAGTTGAGATTTGATGGCAGGTACTACGTTGCTAATATCTACAAACCTGATGGGAAAAGAACATGTATTAGCTTTGGAAGTTTGGCAGAAAGATCCGAGGGGCAGATATACTCTGCTTTTGGCAAGTGGCTGGATATTTTTGTTCAACAGCCGCAAAAAGTCCTGAGCTATAAAAATCCGTATGAAGCTATTTCTACAATTACTAGCCCTACAGGTAAAATCACAATTGGCGAACTCGTTGAAAACTTCAAAAAATATGCGTCACAGATTCTTGCGAGGATGTCTGAGAACACACAGCTGCATGATCTATCACTGATTAGGCGGGTAGAAAACTCTTTGCAGCCATATTTTACTTGGCCCGTTAATGATTTTGGACCAGATGAACTTCACAAGATACAGCAGGCTCTGATTAATCATGAATATGTCCAGGGTAAAACAGTAAAGAGATATACCCGTCAAGGAATCAACGATGTAATAAAATGGATCAAGCGTGTTTGGAAGTGGGGGCTGGGCAGACAATTTGTGAATCCAGAAAAATTGCAGTTGCTCGAGGAGGTTAAATCATTACGATTTGGCGGTAACAATGTTACGGAAAAAGCAAAACGTAAACGAGTTACAGGGGATGAATTCAAGAAAGTCTTGTCATGCATTAATCTTGTTGTTGCGGATATGTTAAGGTTAATATGGTTAACAGCAATGAGGCCTTATGAGATATGTGGGATGCGTCCCTTTGACCTGATTCGAGATGATCCAGATTGCTGGCTTTACATACCTGGTCGAGATTGCGGCCCTGTTGGTAAGCATAAAACAATGAGATTTGAGCGAGTCAAAGTAATCCCAATAACCAAAGGAGCGCAAAACATATTAAATAAATACATTAATGATTTTGAATCAAAAGAGCCTGTATTTAGTCCAGAGCAGGCAGTCAGAATATTTCTTGAGCAAAAAGCTCTAAAGAGAAAAACACCTCTGAGTTATGGCAACAGCTCCGGAACAAACCGGAAAGAACATCCAATGATACAGCCGCGAAAAAAATATGATCATAATAGTCTTTGTCGAGCGGTTGTTCGTGCTTGTGAGCGTGCGGATGTTGAGAAGTTTGTCCCGTATGATTTGCGGCGGACAGCTGCCACCGGCACACGGGCTATTCTCGGGAAAGAAGCGGCAAAAGTGCTGCTTGGGCATACAAAAACAGAGACAACGGATATTTATCTGTTGGAAGAAGTGCAGGAAGCGATCAAAATGGCAAAATTACTTGCCCCAAAGATGGCAGCGGTGTGAGGTTTTAAGCTATAGTTATAGTAATTTCCGGTAATAATAACGGTTGCTCTTTCTTGCTATGAAGGATAATATCTTACTTATGGAAAACTGACTGGTAATAGGGTAATGTTGTTAAAACGTATGTTGAAGTAAAAGTCATATAGTTGTGTTTTGACAAATATGCTTAAATTGTTTGAGTCTGGTGGATAATAAAGATGACTCGTGAAGAATTTCTTGAACTTATAGCCGAAGTTACGCAACATCAGTGCGAGCTTGATGATGTTGAGGTGAAGTCTGCGCAGAAGGGAACTCCGCAGTGGTTGTATGAAGCGATATCGGCCTTTGCGAATCGTACTGGTGGCGGAGTGTTGCTATTCGGGCTTGATGAGGATAGGAATTTTGACCTTTGTGGTGTCGGTGATGCGCACAAACTCCAGGAGGATATCAGCAGTCTTGCCAATTCTGAGATGGAGCCGCCGCTTCGGCCTGAATTTACGGTACAGCAGATCGAGGGTAAAACTATCGTGGCGGTTGAAGTAGAGGAATTGCCTGCTGACAAAAGACCTTGCTTTTATAAACCCGCCGGTCTGCAGAAAGGTTCCTACATCCGTGTTGCTAATACCAACCGGGTAATGACTGATTATGAGATTTTCGGCTATGTCTGCGGCCGTGCACAGCCTACATTTGATGAAGAAATTGTGCGAGGGGCAACAGTTGAAGACCTTAATCGCACAAAGCTCGATGAATACATCGTGAATCTGAAACGCAGCCGTCCGCAGGCATCGTATCTTAATCGTCCATTTGAGCAGATTCTGATTCGGCTCGGCATTGCCCAAAAGGATGGCGATGTGCTTCGGCCTACACTTGCGGGGTTGCTGGTATTTGGCGAATATCCGCAACAGTTTGAGCCGCAGCTTGTGATTACGTATCTTCAGTATTTTGGGACAACCGAAACAGAAAAAGGGCCGCGAGGTGCACGGTTCCTTGATAATCAGAAGTTTGAAGGCACTGTTGGTGAAATGGTGGAGGCCGCGGTCAACCATATCCTTGCTCACATTCGCAAAAGCAGCCTCATTGAGGGACTGTATCGTCGGGATATTCCTGAGTATCCTGAAGAGGCTATCAGGGAAGCAATTGCTAATGCTGTCGCGCACCGTGATTACAGCAATTTTGTCCGCGGCAGTTATGTACAAGTGCGGCTGTTCGCTGATCGTCTGGAAGTTCAAAACCCGGGCGGCCTTTATGGCAGTGTTACCGAAGAAACACTGGAATTTGAGAACTCTACTCGTAATCGCGCGCTGATGCGGCTTTTGGAAGATGTCCATATTGTGGAAAATCGAGGCAGCGGAATTGCGTCTATGATTGAGGCGATGCGCAAGGCCAATCTTGAGCCGCCGCGATTTGGTGATAAACGTACCTCATTTTTAGTAACGTTCCGCAGTCATACACTCATGGGGCCGCAGGCTATTGAATGGCTCAACCAGTTTGCAGTAATGCCGCTCAGCGATGACCAGCGGGTGGCGATGGTGTATTTGAAGCATAATAGTCGAATGACAAATAGCGACTATCAGCGGCTTAACCATGTTGATTCGGTAACTGCTAATCGGCAATTGCGGAATATGGTGCAGCTTAACCTTATTGAGCAGCACAGCACCCGACGGTGGGCGCATTACACATTGAAAGAGGTTTTAACGACCGAAGTTCCTACTGTACCAAGGGCAATGACTGAAGAAGAAAAGGTGCTGGAATATATTCGTAAGTATAAGAGCATAACTAATGCGCAGTGCCGTGAAATGTTAGGCAATGACGACCTGCAGAAGGCTTCACGTATCCTGAAAAGAATGCACAAGAACGGCAAACTTAAGCAGGGGGGGGAGCGGCGGTGGGCAAAATATACCCTGCCATGAAGCCTATTAGCTTCTATTAGCTTTCATTAGTCAGAGGAGCTAATAGAACTTGGTGATCAGCCGGGAATTTCCGTATTTGGCACAATCTTATTAGCCGACCTAACGGTGACCTGATAGCTGGTATACGATTTATGAGTTCTTAGGCCGATAGTTTTTATTGTCCGCATCTTATTAAAGGCTCATTGAGCGGCCAAACCGCACATTTTTGCGGAAATTTCACCTTTAACGCTTTTGGGTATTTTCGGTAATCACTTACACAGAGGAAAACACCGTTTTCCTGCATTTCTTTCACATTCGTGCCCAAATCTTAAATCCGCCCCTTAAAAAAACAGGGGGAAATTAAAGGAAAAGTGAGGATTAATTCTTAAGCTTGTTTTCCATAAGAAATCTAGGTTGATTTTTCTTCATTTCTTGCAGCATTGTAGGCTTGGGCCATCTTTTCAGTAGAGGGCTGCAGGTATACACTCGTTGTCTTCAGATTTTTATGTCCGACCTGTTTCTGGACTATGGGCAGCGGAACTTTTTTATCAACAACGTAATGAAAAATGTGCCCGTGCCTCAAACTATGGACAGTGAACATTTTCAAGTTTCTTCCCAAAGTATCTTGTCCATATACATGTTGCAGATCTGCCTTGACGACATAATGTTGAAATATCTGTCTTATACGGTTTTCTGTATACCGCTTATTCCAGCTTGTTCCGTGGTGAAATAGGTATGCCTCTGGTTTTATAACTTTTTCATCTCGTTTGCCGATAATGCCTTTTTGTTTTAACATACTTTTAACTTCATTGGTCAGGCCTTTTGGTAAATAACTGATTCTCGCATGTTTTGTTTTGGTGTTTTCAGCAGGAAATAAAACAGTGCTTCTGCTAAAGTTTAAGTGCTTAACCTGAATCCTTACAAACTCTCCTATCCGGCAGCCCAATTCATAAATCATTTCAAATATCAGCTTATGCCTATAATTGTCGATACCGTCGAAGAATTGGGATAACTCATCCTGATTTAATAATGTTTTATAAAACATTACTTAATTTATGTTGTCCTCATAATTATGTTGTATTAGTACTGTAGCTACTTGTTAATGCTCACTTTCAATTTGAATATGGCAACATAATTTATAGCGATTCAAGCCAGTCTAAGATGTCCGGGTTCATATAATGCGGCTTATGCGAAGTTTTTATGTTTGGTTTACAAGCTTCTAATGCTTTCTGCTTCATCCCAAGATCGATTTCAACATACCGATGAGTTGTAATTAAATTCGCATGGCCCAACCAACTGCGAATGACATTTATATCTACACCGGATTGGAGTAAGTGCATTGCTGTTGTATGCCTGATCGTATGAGGAGTAACGGTTTTCTTCTTCAGAGACAATACGTTCTCTGAAGCTTTTTGACTATATTTTACAATGATATTCCCAATGCCAAATCTACTCAGCGGCTGTCCAAGCCTATTGGTAAATAAATGACCATCGGCTTCACTGGTTTGTCCCCGTTCGCGTATTAATTTTTGTAAAATCTCGACGGTACTTGGCCACAGAGGGCACGTTCTCAGCTTGCGTCCCTTACCCAATATTTCAACCTTATAAGGCTTGTTGAAAAAAATCCAAGCTAGTCGGGTATCGGCGGTTTCCTGCACTCTCGCCCCTGTATTGTACATGAATAGCAAGATAGCATAGTCACGTCTGCCGAGGGCAGTCTTGGTATCGATAACATCGAACATAGATTCTATTTCATCTTTTTCAAGATACGTCACCTCCGGGATAACACCCCCTTTTTTCAGTGGTATATCCAATATCTTGCGGCAATATTCACTCAACAAAGGTTCTTTTATAGATATGTACTTGAAAAAGCGACATAAAATCCCGAGCCTATGATTTCGGCTCTGGATAGAGTTATCCCGCGAATCCTCCAGATATTTTAAAAAATCAACAATAAGGTTATCATCGAGGTCGGTAACACGTAATTGGGCAACAGGTTTTTTTGTTACACGAGCTGCATATTGAACACAGAGTTTGATCCCATCGCGATAACTTTGAATAGTACAATTGGAAAGATTACGCCTACAAATCAGGTAATCTTCGAAAAATGCTCTGATATAAGTGGATATGTAATAATTGGTCTTCATGATAGTATCTCCTTATCGAATTTGCTTCCAAAGTTCAGTTGAAAGCGTTTATTGGCTTCTTTCAAAATATCTTCTGTGATACTCAGGTACACTTGAGTGGAGTAGATATCAACATGCCCCATAAAAGTGGAAAGCAGTGGCAATTTGTTTTGAACATCAACTCCATCTTTGTACCACTGAAGCAAACGATGAACGGCAAATGTGTGACGTAAATCATGCAATCTAGGGTGTGCCTTCCCATGTGAATCGTTGGTTTGCTGACTCTTTATCAGTTTCGAAAAGGCACATCTTATGTTACCATCACTTACCCTGAATCGCTGTCGAGCGATAAATAAATAGTCATTTGACTTTACAGGCTTAAAGATATGGCGACGCAAAAAAATATATTTTTTTAGATGTACACCCATTTTAGGCCCAAATGGGATGATACGATCCTTATGGAACTTGCTGTCTTGTATAAAAATTGTTCCATGGTCGAAATTTACATCCCTTAATGTAAGATTCAAGGCCTCATTAAGACGTAGTCCTAATGTATAGAGCATAACAATCACCGTATAGAGGATATGTGGTTTTAGCTTAAAAAGACGGTGACTTGGTACTTGTCTGGCATTCCGGAGAAGTGTTTTTATCTCTTGTCCGGCGTCAATTATAAATTCCCTTCAACGACAGTTATTTCTTCCCTTCCATTATAACAGTTACTCCATAACAAGTAGTTCCTGAGGAGATGCCC
>LBWG01000038.1 GCA_000993535.1 Candidatus Uhrbacteria bacterium GW2011_GWF2_39_13
AAAATAGTATTGGCCAGGGTGGCTGGATTTCGCGTGGAAACACCCCAAATTTCAATTCGGGGTGTTAGGATATGGCTATCCAAGAGAAAGTAGTTGTAGTTTCGTCTTTCTTGGCCTAAACCTGTTTTTTTTAATGGGAGGGGTTGTAAAATTGTGTTTTCTAATAATTTTTAAAAAATGCTTGACATAAACGATTCTTCTTGTTACTATCTTTATGGATTTAACAAAACTGTAAATAAAACAAAAAGAGGTGAAGAATGGATGATAAAAAACTTTATACTGTAACTGAAGTGGCGGCGCGGGCAGGGGTGTCCGTAACGACAATGTATTCATGGTTAAAAGCTGGGAGGGTTAAAGAACCAGGAAAAACTATATCTGGCCGGAGACGCTTTACCGAAGAAGAAGTAAAAAAAATTATAGAATTAATACCGACTGAAAAATAATATATGAGAGTTATTGCTGTAGCTAATCAAAAAGGTGGAGTAGGTAAAACCACCACGACATTTAATCTTGGTCATGGATTGGCAAAACGCAATCACAAAGTTTTGCTTATTGATTTAGACCCTCAAAGAAGTCTTACAATACAAGTGAAGCTGGGTAATCAAGAAAAAAACACAACTACCAACATTTTTGAAAAGTCTGAAATTATTCCAACTTATGTGGATGGGGTTTCAATAATTCCCGCTACCAGAAGACTTTCAGGGATAGAAATGACTTTATCAAATGTTTTAGGCAGAGAGTTCATTTTGAAAGAAGCCATAGAAAAAATTGCTAAAGATTTTGATTATACTATAATTGATTGCCCTCCTAATCTAGGTATTTTAACTATTAATGCTTTAATCGCGGCGGGGGAAGTTTTGATACCTACTGAATTAGATCAATACTCTTTACAAGGAATAGTAGATCTCACTGAAACAATAGAAAAAATTAAAAAATTATATAACCACAATATTCTAATTGTGGGAATATTACCTTTCAGAGTTAATCCACGGAGATTAATATCAAAAGTTTTCTTGGATAGTATCGAGAAATTATACCCGGGTAGGTTGTGCCAATCTCAAATAAGGGTAGATGTTTCTCTGATTGAAGCTGTAGGCTATGGAAGAAACATTTTTGATTACCAGCCGGAGAGCCACGGCGCGCAAGATTATGATGCTTTAACCGTGGAGATATCTGAAAGGAAATATGTCTAGGAAAACTATATTAGACCCTTTAGACCAACTTCAGGTGGAACATCTTCAGAGAGCAAAAGAAGCGGTAGCTTCTTTTGCTGAAGGTGTAAAGATGGAAAACGGGGAAAATAAATCAAGCATTGAGGTAGAACAGAGACGAAAAAAGCAAAATAAAACAAGGCTTAAAAGATATGGTTTTTATACTACTGATGAAATAATTAAAAAAATACATCAATATAGTTTATTAAGAATCAAAGGGAAAAGTGAAGCGATAAATGAATTATTGAAGATGGCGTTAAAGACAGTAGAAAAAGATGGGCCAATGCCTGATGTTTCATCCAATAGAGATTTTTTGAAGATTATTAAGGAGATCAAAAACTCGCAGGATATCGAAGATTCTGGAAATAGTGTAAAAGAAAATTTCATTCAAAATAGATAAAATTCGCTATAATAATGCCACAAAAAAAACGACTTATTTTTGATATATCAAATCTTTTTTTGAGTGGCTATGAATCTTATTCGAGCTCTGCGCAAAAACAAGGCATTTACCTTAACAAAATTTGCTTCTTTGGTAAAAGTAAGCCCGGGATACTTATCTCAAATAGAGAGAGAACAGGCTACCCCAACTATTCATCTGGCATTACGAATCTGCAAAACCCTAGAAACGGATCCTTACAAGGTTTTCCCAGATTGGGATGCCAGACTGAAAGAGAACGCTTCATTAGAAAAAGATACCCCAAAATAAAAAAAGATATTGGACAAAATTGTTTTGGTCCGGATAGTAGGATTAACGAAAAAGCAACCTTTTAAAAGGTTGCTTTTTCAATTAGTAGGATAGGTTCTAAATCTATCTTATGTATGAGAAAAAATGTCTTTGTAATGACAAAATTAGTGATATTGCTGATATCTTTCAACTAATTGAATGGCGAGAAGAATAATTAAATGAGAAACATCTTATTAACTTTAGGTTTTTTATTTCTGATTAGTCCTTCTTGTTACGCGGATGATGTGGTTGTTAAGGATTATTATCGTACGACCTTTGGTAACATTCTAAAGGGGTCCACTCAAGAACAGGTTAAGCAAATACTTGGTGAGCCGAAATATTTTATGGCGGATAAAAATATAGATGTCTGGTATTACTATTTTAATATAGATAGTAGGTTATTTGTATATTTTAGGAATGGTAAGGTTATAGATGTAGGTAATCCTACAAATAAAGAAGGATAGTGAAAAAGGTGAGGAGGAAGAAATGTCAGGTGAGAAAATCTTATTGGTAGATGATGAAAAGGATATCCTTGAGTATTTTGGGAAAGCATTAAAAAGAGAAGGATTTAGGGTGTTAACTGCTGAAAACGGGGAAGATAGCTTGGTGTTGGCGAAAAGGGAATTGCCGGATTTGATAGTGTTAGATGTGATAATGCAAGGAATGGATGGCGGTGAAGTCGCGCAGATTCTAAGAGAAACCAAAGAAACAGTTAATATCCCGGTGATCTTCTTGAGCGCGGCGGTCCAGGAGAATAACGAAGGTATTGTCAAACGATATATGTATATTGCAAAAGTAACACCCATAGTACAGATTATAGCCAAAATAAAAGAAATTCTAAGAAACGGGAGGGTCAATGGCTGAGCGAATTAGGGATATCCTTTCCACAATGAAGTTGTCACCGCAAGAGAGTCCCAAACAAAATTTAGAAATAGAAAGTTTAATAAAAGAATCTGAGAGTCTATGGTTAGAGCGTAATATTGAGAAATACCCCATCTATTTCACCGGGTCTGAAAAAGCTAAGCAAGAAATAGAGAAGAAGATAGTTGAATCTAAAGAACCTTTTGTGATTACAAAAAGACAAACCGAGAATGGCTATAAAATGTTGGCTTTGTCCCCATCCGCCGCTTATGGACTTATTGATGGCGATGATGCAAAGGTAGTAGCTGGAGTTTTTTCTTTTCTCCAGGAAGAAATTAGGCCGAAATTAGGTTATTACCCTGAAAAATTTATGATTTCCTTAAAAGAAATCTGCGAAAGGTTGTATATGGAAAAAACCGGCCCAAATTATAAATTTATAGTTCGGGCACTTAGAACTGTTTCCGGGTGCGCGATATTACAGACAGATTTTTTTGAAACACGAACAAAAAAGGGTAAGAAAAGTTGCATATTGACAGAAAAAGAATTACGGATCCTCTCTTCCGTTGAAATTAGGAAAAAAGATAGGTTGATTGATAAAGGACTTAAGAATAAAGAGTATTCTATAGAAATAAAATTAGAGGATTGGATTATTCAAAATTTAGAAAACTATTTTTCCACTAAGATAGATAAGGAGCTGTATTTTAAGAAATTAGACAGTCAGCGGGCAAGAAGGTTATATACCCGCTTATGCTCCGAGAACTTTAGGAAAGAAACGGAGCTTCTAACACCTGAAATAGTTGAGTTGCTTTGGATAACGGATGGAGATAGTAGAAACAGAAAAAAAAGTATTACTCGAGCCCTGGATCCTTTGGTTGAAACAGGGTTCTTAGAAAGCTACACGTTTGATTGGGATAAGATAGCGTTTGTCTTTAGTAAAGTACGGCAACAAAAAAATGTTATCCTGGATCCGGGAGAAAAGACAAGGATTGATAGTATAACCTTGAGAATATTAGAAGTAATAGGCGGAATTCAATCAGAAAGACTTTTTCGGAAAATAGCGCAGGGGGTGCCGGAAGATGTTGTTTCGCTCTGTTTAAGTCAAGTTAAGGAATTGTCACACGAAGGAAAAATAAAGGAGTCTATGGTGGGATACTTCGTAACCTTAATAGCTAAAGAATGTGAAAAAAGAGGTTTGAAAGTGCCTTTTAAACGTAAGGAAAATACTTTAAAACAGGTAGAAAAAGATGGGTACAGGTAAACGGTGATGTAGCTGCCCACTTGCGGTGTTGTAGCTGCCCACTTGCGGTGTTGTAGCTGCCCACTTGCGGTGTTGTAACTGCCCACTTGCGGTGTTGTAACTGCCCCATCTCGGTGTTGTAACTGCCCCAGTTTTTGCTGTAACCTATTGAAAATAAACAAAGTTTACCCTGCTATAATTAAAGATATAATTAAAGATATATTAAAGCTATATAAGACAAACGATTTTTTAGACATCTTTAAAAACCAGAAAGGAACGGAAGAAATGACTATTTTAAAGCTTAAGAAATTCTCCCCAGTCTTGTTTGGGGCTATTATGATATCTTTCTTCTTACCTTTTATAGATATTTCTTGCAATGGCCAAAAAGTCCGTAGCTTTAGCGGAAAAGAATTAACTATGGGAACTACTATTTATGAGCCGGAGAATATGTTTGGAGAGATTGTAGCGCACAAGTTTGCCCCAGAGTTTTTCGCAATTCTGGCTTTTCTATGCGCAGTGAGCGGATTTTTCCTTTCTTTCTTGAAATCTAATCCAAATATCTTTAGATGTGGCCTTCTTGGTTGGATTGGGGCTATCTTGCTAATACTGCTTATGAATAAAGTCAAGAATGATGCCTTAAGAGAAACAGGAGGAATGATAGGAGTGTCTGGCGGAATAGGTTTTAGTCTGGCATTATTATTGTTTCTAGCAGCTGGTAGCTTGTATACGGTTTTTCTAAATTGGGGTTACCGCGCTCAAGAAACAGGGAAAAAGGGGATATCGGAAAATGGCATCTAGTTTTGGTATTTCTCCAATGGAAGCGGCTTTTGAGGTTGTTGGATTAGTCAACTGCAAACAAATTATGAATTTTCTGTTTGTGGATACAAGGATTGGCGTAGCGATTGTTTTAGTAGGTTATATCTTATCATTTATACAAACCTTTAAGAAGCAGGATTTCTCGTATTTGTTTTCTTATTTTTTCATGAGTATTGCTTTGTGGGCTTTGTTTATTAAGCCGGTTGTTAATTTTGGGGATACTAGAAGCGCGATGGAGAAAGAAGGTTGGACGCAAACAACTTCTAAGGATTATTTAGTGAATGAATTATCTGAAGAAAATAAAGTGAGCGATGGAGGCTCTTTAGGTTTAGTGTATATGAGTCGTGGCCTAAACGCGATTGTTCAGGGAACAATTAAGGCTATAACCAAAGCTACAGGCACAGAAGATATGAATTATCTCAAAAATCCATTTATTGTGAATAAGGTCTCCGCGTATCTTAAAGATTTCACTGCGAATGGAATAACTGAACCTGGAAGTGGGGAACTGGCGTATGATGTTAACAAATTTTTAGTGGGCTGTTATCATAATACTCTGACGATGGTGGCCCAGGATTCCGGGCCCGAAAGAGTAAGTAAGAAGTGGTGGCCTGGGCATGAGGATATAGTGGCAAGATATTGTAGTAAATGTAAAGAAGATTGCGCAGGTGAGTGGATAAAGATCGACAAGGAACTTGACGGATATATTAAAAAGCATGTAATGGGGGTGGCGGGGTCGAGTGGTACAATGAAAATAGGAGGAAGAAATATTTCAAAATTTTTCGACATAAGCAATAAAAATACCTATAAGACGTTAAAGATAAAACTACTAGGGCCGGAAGTAGGGAAATCCGCCGCGGATATAATGACTGATTTAGGTAATGTAAGTAATTTAAAGAAAGCGCGCTTCGAACAGGGTTTTAGCGGGGTAATGGGGGCGCTGGGATGGGTGGGGGGGTGGTTAGGCCAGGGTTTTACTACTGTCAGCGCTATGACTATGATTAAGATGTTTCCCCATATTCAGGCTTATTTTCTTCTGATCGCATATAGCCTATTCCCTTTCACTTTACTCATCTGTTTGCTTTTACGGATTGCTGCGCCTTTAGTGCTATATTTCTCTACACTCTTTTGGTTAAAGTCTTGGTCAATCGTTTGGGCGATTATTCATTACGCCTCGATTTATATGGCAGAAATGCAAAGCAAACTATACGCCGGGTCTACCAGCGATTGGTTCATTGAACAGCCGTATTTTCTTATGGTCACCAATGTCCTTTTAATCATGTCTCCTGCGATATCTTGGTTCTTCGTTAAGGGGGTATTGAGCGGGATTGGAGAGGTTACCAGCGCAACCACGCTGCATGCGGATAAAGCGATAGGAAAGGCGAAGATTTGAGGCTTAAAAGTGTTCTGGAAAAAACCAAAATTTATTTTAGTTTTTACTTGCATTATATTTAAGTTTATGGTATAGTTATAGTGTAAGTTATTTTAGGGTATTTCGTATTTAAATCTTTGAGAAAACTTTGCCCTTTGCCCTTCCCCGTGCGGTAGCCTTTACCTGGTCTTGTCCAACCCCTTCTATGAAGG
>LBWG01000039.1 GCA_000993535.1 Candidatus Uhrbacteria bacterium GW2011_GWF2_39_13
ACGAGTAAACCTCACTTTTTAACTGAAGTTAGCTACATTTTACCACTTTTCAAACACAAAACCCAGCCTTTGGGGGAGGTGGGTTTTTCAACGGTCTCATAGGTTCGTTTATCCTGATAAAATAGAGGTAAAATATGTCTGATAAATCGAACAAAACCGTGCAGAAAACAGCCGAACTGGTCGCAAGGCTCCAAGCGTCTTTTGGGGTGAAAAAGGTAGGAGAAGGCGAACAAGATCCAGATTTGAAGTACGTCATCTATGCTCGTAAAAGTACGGATGTAACAGAAAAACAGGAACGTTCCATCGGTGAACCAGATAGGCGAATGTAAAGCGTTTGCAGAGCGTCTAGGACTGCGTTAGGTTGGAGTTATTCACGAGGAGAAGTCCGCAATGGTTTCAGACAAACGAGAGAAGTTTCGGAGCATGCTCGACTCTCTCAAAGACGGAAGTTACGACGGCATCATCACATGGGCACCAGATAGACTTGCTCGCAACATGAAAGAAGGCGGGGAGATTATCGATATGCTCGACCGTGGTGAAATTGAAGACATTAAGTTTGCCAGCGGTTACACATTCACAAATGACTCATCAGGCAAGATGCTTTTGGGCATTGCCTTTGTCATGACCAAGCAATACTCCGACCAACACTCCCAAAACGTCCGTCGGGCGATTCGCAGAAAGACGGGTGAGGGCAAGTGGGCTGGGAGTCATCTCAAACAGGGGTACTACAAAGACCGTCAGCACTTTTTGCGACCTGATGGCAAGAACCATGATCTCATCAAAACGACTTTTGAGATGAGACTGGATGGGAAAGAACTCAAAGTCATTGCCAAATTTTTGTGCGAAGAGGGTTTCCCCGTCACAACACGCCACACAAAACACAAAGAGATGGTCGTCAACGATAAATTTGTATCAGATCTTCTGCGTGACCCAATCTACGCAGGCGCCATGATTTTCGGTGATGAGGTCGTGAACCTGTTTGAGAAATACGACTTTGTCCCAGCGGTGGACACCACCGACATGGAGCGGCTACTGACAAAAGACGGAGTAAGAAAAAGCTACAACATTACGGACATCGTGAAGCCTCGTGGAAGCATCAAAGCAGACCTCATGCGAGGAATGGTGGTGTGCAGTCACTGCAACAGGTCAATGTCATCGGGGATCACTCCCAAGACAACCAAGGAAGGCACAAAACGCTATTTCTACTTTCGATGTGATACGCAAGGGTGTCAGCGTAAGGGCAAGTCAGTCAGAGCCAAGGTCGTCATGGAGGCGGCTTATGCCTTTTTGAACAAACACCCGCTTACCTCCAAGAAGGGCTATACCCATTACAAGACGCAGATGGCCAAGGTGTTTGAGACCCAACAGCAACAGGCCGTGCAGGACATCAAGTCACTCAAAGCGCAAAGAAGCCACGCCCAGCGACGAGTGTCGGACATGAAGGAACTCATCCGAGACGCCAAGGGCGACAAGGTGCTGGTGAAGGAGTACGAATCGGACATGAAGAAACATCTCGCCAAAGTCAAAGACATCGACAAAGAACTCAAAAAACTGGAGGTGACAAGAACTGACGCACATGGCGCTTTAGTCAACTTTGAGGAGTTTCATGAACTCTTCCAAAACATCGCTGTACATATACAAAATATCGACGCAATGAACGACCTTGATTTCATCATGCGAAAACTGTTCATAAACTTTACGATAACAGACGGAAAAGTAACTGAGATAACACAAAACTCCCCTTTCAGGGAGCTCTGTTTGGACACCGATTCGGTGATGGTGACCCCACGGGGAATCGAACCCCGATTTACAGGATGAGAACCTGCTGTCCTAACCGTTAGACGATGAGGCCTCGCGAGAAGATTAGTCTGAACGTGCCGAGAATATCATGGCTCTTGATCTTTTTCAAGATTCACGGATTCAAAAACCACTCAATCAATGACAAGCACTCAGATGTTTAGCATAATAATTTGTTGAATAGGCACAACACCGTAATAGGTGAATGTCTAATCGTCTACTTCCATATGTTATAATGGTTCTATGTTAGAAGAACTTTTTTTTGAAATTGGGATTGTTTTGGTCATCGCGGCGGTACTCTCGATGGTCTTGTATCGTCTTCGTCAACCGTTGATTGTTGCCTACATCATTACAGGGATCCTCGTTGGTCCCGGTCTTTTAGCGCTTACTCATTCACCGGAGGTATTCGATGTCATGTCTCAAATTGGGGTGGCTTTTTTGTTATTTACTGTTGGGCTTGGACTCAATTGGCAAAATGTAAAAGATGTCGGTGGAATTGCTTTTATCACAGGAGTAGGTCAAGTGTTGTTTACCTCTGCTGTCGGATTTTTTGTGGGAACACTCATTGGCTTTGATGCTGTTACTAGTATTTATCTGGGAGTCGCCTTTGCTTTTTCAAGTACGATTATCATCATTAAATTACTCATGGATAAAGAAGATCTGGATACGCTTTATGGACGTATCAGTGTCGGATTTTTGCTAGTACAAGATTTTATTGCCATGCTGATCTTGCTCGGATTAAACGCATTTGGATCAGGAACAGGAATAAAAATCATTTTCTTAACCATAGGATTAAAAGCATTGATTTTAATTCCAGCTCTTTGGTTAATTTCCACGAAACTTCTTCCTCCGGTTCTTAAATACGTTGCGCGATCTCAAGAACTGTTATTTATTTTTTCCGTCGCCTGGTGTTTTTTTGTAGCGGGCGCGTTGGTGTTTGCGGGTTTCGGTGTCGAATTAGGAGCTCTCATGGCAGGAATTACCCTTTCAAGTTCCGTGTACTATCGCCAGATCAATGCACGCATCAGGCCGTTGCGAGATTTTTTTCTGATCATGTTTTTTATCGTTCTTGGAACACGTCTGGGTCTGGATCAGCTTTCCACGACTATTATTCCAGCTCTCCTGTTTAGTCTTTTTGTGCTGGTTGGTAATCCGCTGCTGATGATGTTTATCATGCGCTCACTTGGGTATCATCCTCGCACAGGTTTTTTGTGTGGAACAACCGTTGCTCAAATATCAGAGTTTTCTTTTATTGTGATTATCACAGGAATTTCCATCGGGCATCTGGATGAGTCTATCTTGGCTCTTGCTACGGCTGTGGGGATTATCACGATCACAGGAAGTTCGTATCTTATCGCTCATAACGAAATAATTTTTCAAAAAATTCAGCCTCTTTTTCGTTGGCTTGAACCCAAGACAAGTCTTTCGTCTGAGCATCCTCCAAAATATCCTGTTTCCGGTATCGTTCTTTTTGGTTTCCATCGCACAGGCTTAGAACTTCTTTCGACCATCAAACAACTAAAGCAGTCTTATGTGGTTGTTGATTTTGATCCAGCAACTATTCGTCAATTAGCAGAATCAGGAGAGCCTTCCGTGTATGGAGATGCAGGGGATGAACGTTTTCTTGAAGAATTGAAAACAGATAAAGCACGTTTGATCGTTTCAACAGTTCCAGATTTTGTTGTCAGTGCGGCTTTGCTGACATTTTTACAAAGCCGTTCTTATAAAGGGGTTGTGATTGTGACCGTTCATACACACACAGAGGCGCAGCATTGTTACGAGCTTGGCGCAACGTACGTTATTCTTCCTTCTGTGTTAAGCGGAAAGAAATTTTCCGAAATTCTTGAGAAAAGAAAAACAGTGAAACGTTCTTGGTCTGTTTTGAAGAAACAATTAGGATTATGAGTAAAATATCTTCTTTTGATTTTCAAGAGTTTCCAGACGATGATTCTTATCTGCAAGAACGCTATCTAGCTTTTTTTGAAGAACAATTGGAGCGTATTCATGATGGTACTAAACCAGAAACAGGGTTTATCCAAAAAGGAGTCTTTGAAAGAAAATCTGTCTGTGAAGATGTAAAACTTAAACAGAAGAATACAGGTGTGTTTGTTGTTGCCGATGGAGCAGATTGGTTTGCTCCGCGTGAATCTGTCAAAATCATGTGGGAACATCTTGGAGAAACATTAGACCACCAACTAAAACAGGTGTGTGATCATTCAAATACAATAAACACTCTTCAACAACTTACTCAGTTTGTGGCGAATGTTTTGAAAACAGCTGTGTTGATTGCTGATCATCGTGTTGAGGTCGCATTGTTGGGTTTGGGTTGGCAAACTCAAGGCACAACACTTTCTTGTGGAAAGCTCATTTCGATTTCAGACACGACAGGTGATTCTCTTCATCGATTCTTTTTTCTTAATCTTGGAGATAGTCGTATTTATCTTTACAGAAAAAATGGCTATTTTCATAAATTAACAGTAGATGACACACGTCTTCAACAATGGGTTCATCAGGGCAAATTGACTTCTAAAGAATTTTCTCACATTGATCAAGCGATAAGTCCAATAGATCTCCATCGAAAACTTTTTCCGTATGCGACTCATTTAAATCGTTTTCAACTGACACGTTGTCTAGGAACAGGGGATGTTTCCAGAGAGATTCCCAGCATTTCTTTTATCGACGTCTTGCCAGGTGAACGTATTGTGATGACAACCAACGGCATTACCGATCAACTTCTCGAGTCTGAAATACAAACACATCTTTTTCGTGAAAAAAATGACAATGCTGTAGAATCATTCTTACAACATGTGGCATTAGAACGCTCTTTAGATGCGAGGCATCCGCGAGCTATCGCTGATGATATCTGTGTGTTAGTTCATACTGTTTAAAGAAGAACCTATTAAAAAATTTATATCTATTGAACCACTGATGATTTTCAGTCAATGGAGACAAGAAATTTTTGTGAAAATTTTTGACTCATTTCTTCAAATTTCTTTTTGATAAACACAATTGCTTCTAGTGTGCCGGAGTATGTAAGTCTTCTTATAATCCATTCCTGTTCTTCTGATCCAATCAAATCCCACTTTTCTTTGAGAAATACAATTGCTTCTGGTGTACAGGAAAATACAAGATTTCTCATAATCTGTTCCTGTTGTTCTGATCTTATTGAATCCCATTTCTCCTTGATAAACACAATTGCTTCTGGTGTACCAGAACCTGCAAGTCTCCCGATAATCCGTTCCTGTTCTGATCTTATTGATTCCCATTTCTCCTTGATAAACACAATCGCTTCTGGTGTACCAGAATTTGCAATATTTCTCATAATTTCTTCCTGTTGTCTTGATCCAATCAAATCCCACTTTTTTTTGATAAACACAATCGCTTCTGGTGTATAGGAATATGCAAGTCTTCTTATAATCCGTTCCTGTTGGTCCGATCTTATTGAATCCCATTTCTCCTTGAGAAACACAATTGCTCCTGGTGTACCAGAACCTGCAAGATTTCTCATAATCCGTTCCTGTTGTTCTAATTCCATCAAATCCCATTTCTCCCTGATAAACACAATTGCTTCTGGTGTACCGGAGTCTGCAAATCTATACACAATCTCTTTCTGTTGTGCTGACTCCATCAAATCCCATTTCTCCTTGAGAAACACAATCGCTCCTGGTGTACCAGAACCTGCAAGTCTTCCGATAATCTCTTCCTGTTGTTCTGGTTTAAGTTGTTTCAATTGTTCCTGAAATGATTCAGGAGAAATCTTTGAAAAATCTTGTATTTGTTGTCGTAGTGAAGTAAACAAGAAGGCATTATTTATTCTTGACTCAAAACGGGAGATCATAAAAGGACGCAGTGTTTCTTGTTCAAGAGCAGCAATAGTTTTAAGGAATTCATTTCGTTCATTTTTTGGAAGACCTTCTTCATAAATACCGAAAAAGAGCTTCTTGAAGATCTGGGAATCTTTATAGAATTCTAAAATAGCACTAAGAGCCTCTTTACTTTCAAAAAGTTTTCCTGTGTAGGTCAGATAGATCGCTGAGGCACGTTGTAATGGATCTTTGGTAAATAACGCTCTTGAGATGATGGAGCGATATAAGTCCGTCTGGGTGTATTCTTTCGAAGGCTCAATAGCAGGCACAGTTTCTTGAAGATCGATGTCTGCCATTGTTAAGCCAAAACGAATCGTGTGTTCTAACCCAATTCCATCAACAAGCGAGATGTGATGCGCGGATGTGCCCAGGATTGGAGGCGTAGGAGCTTGAAAGGATCTCAATTCTTGCGTGTAGTGTTCTGTATCAACTATTGCATCATTCATGATTAACTCTGCTGATTCTTTTGGAAGCTGTGTCTGATCTACATGCACATGCACTGTGGCTGCCCATCCATGAATAGCTGTTCCTGCAAGACGTAATCCAGATATCACACGAGAGAGATTTTCGCTGGTAAAAGGTATTCCTCCAGAGGTTCGTACTTCTGCTGTCCCTTGATCTTTAGAACACTCTAAATCAGAGTCTGAGAATCTTAATGCCTCTTGTGGGATCAAGCGCAATTTAGCTGGGGACACTCTGGTTAAAGGAAAGAAAAAGTATTACCGTTTGGGTAGTGCTTTTTCTTTCCTTTAACCTTTCTTTCA
>LBWG01000040.1 GCA_000993535.1 Candidatus Uhrbacteria bacterium GW2011_GWF2_39_13
GATAATCGTAGATTTGAAAATGCCTGTCATGAATGGAAAAGAATTCATACTGAAGGCAAAGCAAATATACAAGGATAAACTGCCGCCTCTACTTGTCTGTTCAAGCACTGAAAATGCGGATGATATCAAGGAAATTGTTTCCCTGGGCATAGATGGTTATATTATGAAGCCTATAGATTTCAATGTCATGAAAAAGAAAATTAACGAACTACTTCTGAAGCGAAGATAGTTCAAACATATAAAAACAGCATTGGAAATGTTTTCCGGTGCGCAAAGAAGGAGAGAGAAAATGTCAAAAGAGGAAAACAATCTCAAGAAACTGGCAAGAACTAATCTTGCTACGAACTTCGTGAAGAAATGTAAGGGCGAATGGAATCACGACGAATGGCTGAAGTTCTGTGATTCGATAAAAGAAAAAGGATATTCCCCCATCGATCTGGATCAGGTCGGCCTTCTTCTGGAAAACAAAAAAGCAGAGTACTGCGCCAAGCAAACCTGCGCCTGCTCCAACTAACAGTTGTCTGAGATGAATAACAGTTCGCCTGTAAATTTTAACAGGTGGATTGTTATTTTTTTAGTCACAGAACTCATGACTGAAAATTTTCCTGATAAGATTATGGATTAAGAAAAATTATGGCGATCCTCATATTGACCAATGAAAAGGAAGAGACGGTTTTCGAGCTTGACAAAGACATTGTCGTCATCGGAAGAAAATCCGATTGCGATATAATTCTGAATGACGAGCAGATATCCAAGCACCACACCAGGATTATCAAGGATGGAGAACGGCACAGATTAGAAGACATGGATAGCATGAATGGGACTTGCGTAAACGGCAAAGAAATAAAAAGAGTGCTTCTCAGGGATGGCGATAGAATAAATATAACCGATACGATACTGCTGGTGTACCATGTGAATAAAATGCAATAAACCGCGAAGCGCATAAGGTGCGAAAATCTGAAATAAAAACCATATTAAAAATGGATAAACGAATTACAGGCCAATAAGTGATGAACAGTTGACCAAGCAAACCAATCTGAAAATCAATAGTAGTTGAAGTGCCGGGAAAGAATCGGAAAGATCAGCTCGGCCAGTTGAAAAGATAGTACAATGGTTGCAAGTTTCATTATATGCCTGGATATGATTTATAATCTGGTATTCATAGGTGTAGGTCTTTGTTGAAATTGTAAATCTACTTTGTTTATAAAGTAAAAAAATGAGAAGTTATTATTTGTTAAATTCAAAGCGTCCGTCATTTATCAGTAAAAGTGACGGTATGATTTTTTTGTACTATGGGGTAAAAAATGAAAATTCATAAAAAACTTACTATTGGTTTTTTATCTGTCGCGTTTTTTGTAATTATTGTTGGATGTATTTCCATTTTCTTCAGTAAAAAAGCCCTCAAGAAATCAATAGGTGAAAATACAGAGATTCTCGCACAGGGGATACTGGACAGCATTGAGAACGATATTCAGCAAAGACTGGTATATCTCCAGGTTTATACGCAAAAACTTAAACATAATAAAATCATCATTGACTCTAATAAAGAATTTGACAGTCTGGAAAACCCGCAGAAATATATCCAGGAAAAAGACAGTGCTTGGATTTCCGGCGCAAAAATTATTCAGCCTTTTATAAAAGAATTGCAAAACAACACTCTCTCCCATGACCTTAAGGCGCAGTTTGAATTAAAACAATTCTATAAAGCAAAGTATGGGTTTCCTATTTTTGAGGAGATTTTCATAACAAATAAATATGGTGCGAATATAGCCTTTACGAATATCATATCCGATTATTATCAGGCGGATGAAAAATGGTGGCAACTTGCCAGAAGAGATGGAACTTTTACAGGAAAAGTAGAATATGATGCCAGTGTAAATACTTATTCAATAGCCATAGCTGTAAGAATCGACAGTCAGGATGGAGATTTTATTGGAATAATCAAAGCAGTAGTCAATATAGAAGATATTATTAATATAATAAAACAGCATGAAAAAATAATTAATACTAAATATGGAATTACAAGCAACTTTTTGTTATTTAATGAGGATGGTACATTAATATATTCCACTGATAGAAATATCTCAGTCTGTAAATCAGAAGCTTTAGAAAAAAACAATGCATATAAACATGTTTCTTGGATAATTTCAAAGGACAATAAAATAATTGTCCAAGTACATTCAAAATACCCTAAAAGCGATAAGGCCCCTGAATTTCGACTTTTTTTAGAATTGCCTGCCGGGAAAGTATTAGGGCCGGTGACTGAATTGGAAAATTTAATCATTACCTTTTCAGTTTTTATATTTTTATTTGCGATGGGGCTGGGAATGTTCCTGTCCAAGACTCTGGCATTGCCGATTATAAAGATGGCTAACGCTCTTAAAAAGGTTGGAGAAGGCAATTGTACAGGAACACAAATCAATATAATATCAACTGACGAAATAGGGGAACTGGCTTCTTCATTCAACACAATGACCCGGCTTCTGAAAGAAAGGGAAATAGAATTGAAAACTCAAAGGGAAGAGCTTGAAAAAGCAAATTCTGATTTGACAAGATACAAGGGCCATCTAGAGGAACTGATCGGAGAAAAGACTGACGAACTTAAAAAGCAGAAAATAAAATTAATGGAGGCAACCTTAAGTCTTCAGTGTGAACTTGAAGAACATAAAAAACTTGCGAAGTTCCCGGAAGAAGACCCAAACCCGGTGCTTAGTGTTTCACGTGACGGAACAAAAATCTTATACAAAAACAGGATCGCCTCTTTTATGCTGGGCACATGCTATCCTACAGACGAAAACAAAGACATTCTTCCCGAAGAATTAAAGCAACAATCAATCAAAGCTTTCAACGCCGGACAACTTCATTATGAAGAATTTGAATGCAGGCTCGGAAAAATATTTCTCATGGCGTTTGCCCCTGATCTTGAGCTGGGTTCCGTAAATATCTACGGCATGGATATTACGGACCAGAAAAAGGCACAAACAAGGCTTGCTGAAAACGAAAAATATCTGACCAATATATTGTCCGCTATCACCTTTCCTATTTATCTGATTGATGTTAATGATTATTCCGTTAATCTGCTGAATTCGGCGGCAAAGAAACTGGCATACGGCAATAAAGAAGAAAATTTGAAATGCTATCAGCTTTCTCACCACCAGGATACTCCATGTTCGTCTGACGTTCATCCATGTCCTTTGAATATAATGATGAAAACCAAAGAGCCGGTTGTATTGGAGCATGTACATAGTGATGAAAACGGCAATCCTCGTATAGTTGAATTGCATGCTTTTCCCATATTTGACTCTGATGGAAATATTGTTAAGGCAGTGGAATCATGCATCGATATTACGGCAAGGAGGAAAATGGAAGAAGATCTGCGGATTACCCAGTTTGCGGTAGATCACAGCGCTGATGCTATATTTCTGATGGACTCCGGAGGCCAATTTAAATACGTAAATACAGCCGCGTGCAAGTTACTGGGTTATACAGAAAAAGAACTTTTGTCAATGACAGTATCCGATATAGACTCGGAACATTCAGGAGATATTTGGCACGATCACTGGGAATTTCTTAAAAAGAATCTTTCAATAACGGTTGAAGCGAACTATGAGAAAAAGAATGGAGATGTTTTCCCAGTGGAGATTACCTCCAATTATTTGGAATATAAAGGATATGAATATAACTATATTTTTGTCCGTAACATTACCGCACGCAAAAAAGCGGAGGATGCGCTTACCAAGGCAGAACAGGAAAAGGCTACCATACTGAGAAGCATATCTGAACTTGTCATATATCTTGATGCAAATCAGAATATTCTGTGGGCAAACCAGGCGGCTATGGATACATTTAAAAAGACCGCAGAGGAACTGAAAAATTTATGTCTATGTGAGGTAATATGCAAATGCAGAAGAAAAGGATATTGCGGCAGCAAGGTATGCCCTGTAAAGAAAATAGGCACAACACGCCAACTGGAAGAAATAGAGCATGTATCAAATGACGGCAAAATATGGGCGATGAAATGCTACCCTGTAATTGGCGGAGCAAATGAAGGAACAGTCGTAATCGCTCAGGACATTACAGCACAGAAGGAAACGGAATCCGAACTCCTGCGCGTACATACCGCGATAGGGGAAGCAATGGAAGCAATAATCATGACCAATATGGAAGGGCATGCCACATATATAAACCGTGCCTTTACTGACTTGCTCGGCTATACTCTCAACGATCTGAAAAAGAAAACCATATCTTCCATATATGCTGAAGACGAAGAAGAGAACAAAAACCGCACTGCTATTCAGAATGATGACAGATATGGAGGCTGGCAATGGAACACTCATATCTTGAAATCCGATGGAACAGCAATTCCGGTACTCATAAGAGCGACTCCAATACCGGATAAAAATGACATACCTGTTGAAATGCTCTTTATAATTACAGATATGACCCATATCAATGAGGAGGGGAAAAAGCGTAAACAACTGGAAACCCGGCTTGTACAGGCACAGAAAATGGAAGCCATAGGCAGGCTCGCGGCAGGAATAGCCCATGAAATAAATACGCCAACTCAGTTTGTGGGAGACAACATAAAATTTCTTCAGGATTCTTTCGGCAGCATAACCAAAATCATTGAGGTTTATAAAGAACTCCTTGACCCGGAAAAGAAAAAAGAGGAATTCTCTGAGCTGTTTTCAAAAATAAATGAAATCCTTGAAAAAGAAGACATTGAATATTTAAATGAAGAAATACCGAAAGCTATCGCGCAGTCCATTGACGGAATGAAACGCATAGCCGACATAGTACTTGCGATGAAGGAATTTTCCCATCCCAAAGTTGGTGAAAAAAAGATTAATGATATCAATAAGGCAATAGAAGATACCTTGACCGTCTCGCGAAACGAATGGAAATATGTGGCCGATGTAAAAACCGATTTTACTGAAGCTTCCCACATGATCTATTGCTACCCCAGCGAACTTAATCAGGTATTACTGAATATGTTTGTAAATGCCGCTCACACTATAGCGGACGCAAACAGGGAAAGGCAGGTGTCCAAAGGACTGATAACTGTAAAAACAGAACGTACCGATACTTGCTTCAGAATAAGCATAACCGATACCGGCATGGGAATACCGGAAGAAATAAGGCCCAAAATATTCGACATGTTTTTTACTACAAAAGAAATGGGAAAAGGTACCGGCCAGGGACTTGCCCTCGCGTATGACGTGATTGTAAACAAACATGCCGGACGTCTAACATTTGACACGGAAACAGGGAAAGGGACAACATTTCATCTAGAACTGCCTCTGGCGTAAGATAGTGTCAAATTGCGCGCATTTTATTTGGGCAGTTTTTTAAGGTGCTATCCTTCGTTCTTGTTTTTATGCGCAATACAAATACTATCAAAGTCCTAACTTTTTGTCAAAAGAATATTGATCTTATTTTTCCATTTTGATTAGGAATATCTGAGTTAAAGCTACCACAGCATTTTGATTTTTGTGAGCAGTTATTTTATCAAAATATCTCATGTTCAATGCTTTATTGATTGATTTTCACTTGAGGCAGGGTAAATTGGAAAACATAAATTCAGGCCTTAAATTCTCACGGTGAGAACAGCCTGCGTTAAAAAAAAGGAAAGAATCATGGCGACAGCGAAAAAGAAAAGCCCGTCGAAAAAAGCCCCAGCCGCAAAGAAATCCGCAACTAAAAAAGCAAGCCCGGCCAAAGCCGTGAAGAAAGCAAAAGCGGCCCCTAAAGCCCCGGCAAAGAAAACTGTCGCGAAGAAAGCCGCGCCGAAAAAAGTTGTAAAGAAAACGGTAAAAAAATCCGGCAAATAACATTCACGAATATCTGATTTATAAAGGCCCTCTTCGCCGAGGGCTTTTTCATTTCTGGAGTACTGTATTTTGCGCTTATCAGCAAAGGCATGATTAGATTTTTCTCTTTTGTGCGTTTCCACCTGAGTGAGAGAAAGACCGCGGGATACTTTAGGAAACCTCGATGTGGCGCAGAGGCGTATCCCGACAGTCCGCCGTTACTTGAAAGGATTTTCCGATAAAGTCAAATATTTTCCCTGAAAATGTACTGTTCTGCCAGCTTATAATGCGATTCATCCAGCACAATGCTTGATTTTTTTGTTGTCATGGATATTGTTTGTTTCATTGAACTTACAGATAAAAATTGCAAAACAGGAAGAGCGTATATGTTATATTACAGAAGATGGGATGACAAATCCATAATGGACCATATCCTCGCACGGTATAAAGTTGAACCGTTGCATCATCATTGTTACGTCAATAAATATCCTGACATACATGC
>LBWG01000041.1 GCA_000993535.1 Candidatus Uhrbacteria bacterium GW2011_GWF2_39_13
CATTTTTCTTGCAAGGATAAAAGAAAATTTGAAACCTTTTTTAAAAGCCACATATTTATATAGCCTTGATAGATTGGTCGTAAACGCAACAAAGCCAAGTACCTTATCATCTTCAACTGCAACAAAGCCGAAACTATTTTTATCTTCTGCAATAGCTTCATATAACGCCGCTACAAACTCCCGCCCCAAGGAACTTATAAATCCGGTTGAAATGCCTTGTATGTGCAATACCGCACATTTTACTGCATATTTTGATTGTAAGATATAAATCACTTTAGCAAACGCTTTTTAATATCTCTTTTATGGTTGAAAACTTGAAATCTGAAAGCAATTTATTTACTTTGGCTTTTACTGTCTGCCTGTTTCTTGTCTGTGATTTATGAAATTTCAAAGCTGCTACTTTTCCTTGCCCGGTAAGAGTATCCAATTTCAGCGGGACTGCATCTGTGTCAATTTCATAGGGGTGCATATATATCATAGCCGGACGGTTTTTTTGTATGTGTCCTATAGCCCATTTTGTATAGAAATATGGTAAGTGCCTCATATATCCGCCGCCAACGCCAAGCTCTCTTATTCCCAATGATATAGTTGACATCGGCACTTCAATAATACTTTGCCCATCAACCAAAGACATTCTGTGAATTTCTTTTTTGAATCCCGGCCAGCCATAACGCTTACCCGCCATTGGTGAAATGCTTGAATCATATACAAAGCCAAGTTCGGCCAGAACTTCTAATGCCCATTGGGTGTCTTTGTTTATTGAAAAGGCTGGTGCGCGATGACCTATTACCTGTTGACCTGATAAATCTTCGAGCAGTTTTTTGGCATCAGATATTTCTTTTTTGAATTCATCTCTGGAAAGCTTGAAAATTTGGCGATGATAAAAACCATGAACAGCTATTTCATGCCCCTCATCGGCTATTTCTTTTATAAGCTGCGGAAAACTTTGAGCAACTTCTCCGAGAATAAAAAAGGTAGCCTTGACATTATAATCGCTGAATGTTCGTAAATACCATTTGGTATTTTTTAGAACAGCATCGGAAGGCTTAGCGTCGGGAATACTGAGCCAATCCCGCTGAAGAATCGACCAGTAATCTTCAATATCTATGGTTAAAATGTTAATCATAACCAATTATCAACCTTGATTGCAAGCTCTTTGACATGTTCGACAGAATTAAATAATATCTGCTTTTCATACTCCAATAACGATATTTCAATAATTTTCTCAATACCATTCCCACCCAAAACAACTGGTACACCCATAAAACAATCATTGATGCCATACTGCCCCTGACAATAAACACTGCAAGATATAATACTGCGACTATTGCGAAGTAATGATTTGGCCATATTAGCAATAGCTGTACCAGCAGCATAATAACCACTGTAACCAAGTAAGTTTACTATTTCAGCACCTGCAAATTTAGTCCGCTCGATTATCTGTTGGATATCTTTCTCTGGCATCAATTCAATCAGTGGAATCCCACCAATAGTTGTCAATCTCGGCAACGGCAACATATCATTCCCATGAACTCCAAGAATAATCCCATGAACACAAGCAGGGTCAACTTGCAATTTATCAGCAATGAAACTGCAGTATCGTGTACCATCTAATTGACCAGACATGCCCATTATCTTTCTTTTATCAAATTCACCAGCTTTAAACGCAGCGTACACCATTGCATCAAGTGGATTGGTTACCACTATCACAAAACTATTTGGGGTGTATTTTTTAATTTTCCTTGCAACATCAATGACTATTGCAGCATTTGACTCTAAGAGATCCGCTCTACTCATACCCGGATGTCTCGGCTTGCCACTGGCGATAATAACAACATTGCTATTTTCTGCGAACTTCCAATCAGAAGTCCCAATAATTGAGCAATTATGGCCAACAACCGATGCTGATTCAGAAATATCTATTGCTTTTCCCTTGGCAATATTTTCAACAACATCTATTAACACAATATCTGCAAGATTAAAATTAGTAATTACACTCGCCGCTGTTGCCCCAATATTCCCTGCACCTACAATTGTTATTTTACTGCTCGCCATCTTTCGGTTTCCCTTTCAGACGAAGTCTTTGCGTCCTAAGTTTCTTATCATAAACCATTGCCAGATTCTCTCTAATATAACCCCACAACGGCCCAAGATCATTTTTTCTAATAAGCTGATAATACATGTCTTTCCCCCAGAACCGAAAGAAACTTGGTTTTACTTTAAAGCGATTTTCCTTTGTTTTCAAGAACCACATAATATCGCCAAAAAGAAAACGGTTATATTGATTTTCTTTATATTGAAGTTGAGGTTCTGGTTTTTGGCCTATGGCAAGTTGATATATAATTTTAGTCATATCAACACCACCAGCCTCAACAGTTCTATAGCTTTCAGGAAATCTTGGGTTAATCTCCATAAGTTTAACAATACCATCACGAGGATCGGTTATAAAATCAAAATCACAAAGGCCAACCCATTTTAGTTCTTTCATTACATTTACAGCCTGTTCAAGAATGTCTGGTCTGTGTTCGGTTTTATTAAGAACACTTGAACCGCCATCGACAGGATAGTATCTAAGCTTTGAATAAACTACACCTGCATACAATTCCTGCTGTTCATCCATTACCGCATCGACTTTATATTGCATTCCATCCTGTGGCACATATTCCTGAACAAATGACTGTCCATAAATCTTTTGCACTTTATCAAAATTATTTAATATATCGTTTTTATCATAGCAGAAAGTAATACCTCTTGCGCCGGCAGATATAGCAGGCTTTACCAAAACAGGATAATTAGGTATTTTCTCTATTATTTTCTCCAAAGGCTCATCATCAGGATACCAAGTTAATGGAATCGGACAGCCTGCTTTCTCGGCAGCTTTTAAAGTACCAACCTTATTCCTACCTTGAACAAAAATATCATAGGATGGCAGCAAAATTTTTGTATATTTTCTGATTTGTTCCTGATTTTTAGCGATGATATCAGTCATTACATCGCCGACAGGAAACATCATATCAATAGTATTGTTTTTTAGAAAATCCAGCATAAAGACAATAAATTTATCTGGATTTTTATCATACTGGGGATAAATAACTTTCCTATCAACAGCCTTGCTGTACATCCCACAGCAGTGTTTCCTGTATGAACCAGCTATAACATTCAAGCCCATAGCCTTACAAGACTCTATTACAGGCAATGATGCTTTAGCATGAACTTCAAGAATTAGAACTTTATTAGCCATAAATTAGCCTCTCATTTTAATAACCTTGGCTGGCACTCCACCACAAATAGAATTTGTTGGTAATTCACCTGTTACTATGGATCCCGCTGCAACCACCACACCCTTATTAATTTTGGCACCTGCTAAAATAATCGAGCCAGCACCAATCCAAACATCATCTTCTATTATTATATCATTTTCCATATAAGGCTGTTTTATCATAGGAATATCTGAATTTTCCATGCCATGATTATATGCAAACATAGAAACATTAGGGCCACACATTACATAATCACCCAATTTAATAACAGCACTTTGCTTACCCGCTTGCAGAATATTATTATGATTTAATAGACATTCATTTCCAATTATTATTCTCTCTGGGTATCGCATTAGCACCGTTGGGCTAATATGACAATTCTTTCCTATTTTTGCCATTCTGCGACCATGTATATAATTAATTAAATAAAACGCAAAAAGAATACAACTTTGCTTTACAAAAACAATGGAGAATATATTCCTAACAACCATTAGAATATATTCAAGCTTAGAGCATTTTTTTTCATAAACCTTTTTCATAAATTTAGCCCCTACTGCATCGCAAACATTTACTGCCGATTATTGTTTCCGGCTCAACAGGCGGCTGAATACCTTTGTCCTTTAAAAGCTGGCAAATATCCCTCAATTGATTATGCCAGACAAATTTTTGGTCAAATTCATTTTCCGCTCTTTGTCTGCCTTGTGCTCCAAGTTTTTTTGCAAGTTCCTTATCCACCAATAATTTTTCAATCGCATCTGCCAAAGGCTGAACCGTTCTTGACGGAACAAGTATTCCGCTTACACCGTCTTTAACAGATTCGCTGCAACCTATGATATCTGTCGAAACCACCGGCAATTCCATACTGCTTGCTTCAATATTTGATTTACAAAATCCTTCGCGGTAGCTTGGCATTACAAAGATATCCATTGCTGCAAAATAATCCTCAATATTTTTCTGGAATCCAACATGATGAATTTGGTGATTGTTCTTGATTTCATCAATTATATCCCGATCTGGTAAGTTTCTTATGTCAAACTCACCTACAATTATCAGCCTCAGATTTGGATACTTTTCTGAAAGCTGTCTGAAAGCTAAAATTAATTCTGTAATTCCCTTTTCAATGTTAATTCTCATAACTGTCCCAAGAACAGGGGCAGTGGGCCAAATTTGCAATTTCTCACGAATTTGTTTGCCTTTTTCCACCAATTCCGGTGTCTTCTTAAACCTATTTAGGTCAACGCCATTATCACTGCCAGAACCAAATACTATTGCTTTTTTAGGGTTGATAGCACCGACTTTAACTTCTGCTTCCAGCAGTTTATGGCATATTGCCACAACTCTATGCGCCAGCATATTTGAAAACTTATCAGCAGAAAAGAGCAAGAATCTTTTTATACCTTTATAATTGCACTCTCTAAGATAGCCCCATTTATGCCTTATGATAACCGGAACACCTGTTAATCTGCCCGCCATAGTTCCCAAAAAAGATGGCTTTAACGTCATAAGTTGTATCGCATCCGGCTTTTCTCTTTTAAAAAATTTAATCAGCTTAACGAGTGTTTTGAAATCAGCAAACAGCGATAAAGAACGCCTGAAATCCATATTGAAAAATTTTGCGCCCTCATCAATTACCGATTGCTCCGTCCCATCCGCCTTACCGAGAATACAAACATCAAATCCGTGTTCGACAAAAAACTTCGCTTGATCTTTTGCAAGCGTAGCCATTGTGCTTACTTGACTAACAGCAATTATCATTTTGGGTTTTGTTGGCATATTTCTCCCTTTAAGCAAATTCGTCAAGAAACATATTTCTTGATTTTATCTAATTCATCGGCATATCTGATTTTGTCTTCACTTGATATTGGGGTGTATCGTCTTTCAATATATTTTCGCTTCGACAAAAACAAACAAATAAAATTCCCAATAATAAATTTTATGATTTGCAATGAAGCATAATACATAGCTTTTAGCAAATACCCTTTATGGTAATAATGACTAAATAAAAATTTCGTACAGGTCAGACGGCATCTGAATCTCTTTTTAAACGTCGACGATGTCTCGCAACGATAATAATATAAAGGTTCTGGCACATTGGCAAACTTACTATGTTCATAACTTCTTAACCACAGATTAAAATCTTCCGCTTTTACCGCAGACTCATCGTATTTGTTATTAATATGCCAGGAACGCTTAGCCATAATTGAGCCATGGGCTATTCTAAAAGTTCGATGCGGCTCTTTACAGATTTCAGAATGGGAAACAGGCGGAATTGTATATCCCAGCGGAATATCGCTTTCACCTAAGTAAATAAGCCCAGTCCCCACAACATCAATACTTTCATCTCTTTTAAATAATTCGAGCTGTTTTTCAAGACGCGTAGGTGAGCAAAGATCGTCGCCGTCCATATTGGCAATGTATTTTCCACGGGCTAAATCAATTATCCGATTAAGAGCAGCAGGATGTGTATGATAACTGCCATCGCCAATCACTCTTACTCGCGGGTCATTTATAGTTTTAGCAACATCAAGACTCCGATCGCTCGAACCGCCATCAAGCAGAATAAGTTCCCAATCCTGAAAAGTCTGGGCGAAAATAGATTTTATCGCATCTAATAGTGTTTTTTCACAATTATAAAAGGATAGGCCAACCGTTACTAATGGCTCCCTTTCAAAACTTTCAAGGGATTTATTTGGAACGTTATTTACAATCCGGTAAATACTTTTTCATAGAATGTTCAAATTCCTCTGTCGCCTTTTCATAATCATCAGGTCGGCCAATATCGAGCCATTCACATTCACTGCGGAATGTCAAAACTGGTTTTCCGGCATCTTTTAAATTCATCATCAATGTTGGTATATCAAGATATTTGCCTTTTGGTATATAGTCTAAGACAGAACCCTGAAAAGCATTAACCCCCATACTGACAAGAAATTCATACTTGGGCTTTTCTCTATATTGAACAAGCTCGCCTCTACTGCCGAGTTCAAGTACACCGAAATCAATTTTGACTTCACGCGGAAAAACTCCTATCATTGCCATAGCGCCCGAACCTATATGGCTTTTTATCATTGCCGAATAA
>LBWG01000042.1 GCA_000993535.1 Candidatus Uhrbacteria bacterium GW2011_GWF2_39_13
TATTAGACCAAGTTTCCCTGGATTATTCCCCTGATACGGGCATGTTGCTCACGCGTTACGCACCCTTGCGCCGGTCGCCACCAGATATTGCTACCCGTGATGCCCCTCGACTTGCATGTGTTAAGCCTGCCGCTAGCGTTCATCCTGAGCCAGGATCAAACTCTTCATTGTAAAAATTTTTAAATGTTTAGCTTGTCCTAACTAGATAAAACCAAAATTATTTTAGGTCTTGACGAAGTTTAATAAAAACCTCTACCTTGTTACTCTTTATAAATCTATGCTATCAAAGAACTTTCTTGTCTGCGTCTCATTTTCTGAAACGGGCTGCAAAGATATGTTTCTTTTTTTTTTCAACAAAATTATTCCGAAACTTTTTTTGAACATGTTTATATACCGCTGATAATCAGCATATATTTTTAAATGGGATTTAGACGAAATCAGAAACCTGTGTCAAAAACCAAAACTATAAGTAACCATCAGGCTGCGAGGCCTTAAAGTATAGATTTTTTCGATTCTGGTAAGTTCAGAAAAAACCGAATGGGTAAATTGATTGTTGTTAAAAATGTTTCTGAGGCTTAATTCGAAATTGCTTTTACCTGCCCGGTAGTTAACTTTTATGTCTGCAAAAAAGTTACTGTGTAACGTTTGATCCGAGGATTTATTCAAATAGTGCTCAATATTCAGAATCACATCCATCTTCCCGGAAAGTCTTATAAAATTCAAAAGTGAGGCTCCAGAACTAAATATTGATGATTGAGATCCCAAATTATCGACTCTGTTAGTCCTTACCATTTTTAAGTTAAATTCAGTATTAACCGCACTGCCAAAACTATAGCTTACAGCAGGCTCAGCCACCCAGGTTCTTGAAGAAATCTCAACATTTTTAGACTGTTGTACATAATTGCCTGAACTGACAGAATGAGAAATACTCAACCCCAAATTCAGCGGGGAATCGAAAAATACTTTTGAGATATTCCCTCTGAATGAGAGCATTTTGTTAAAATTGTCATTATCGGGAAGTAATTGCCTGATGCTGAAAATGTCTGTATACTGTACTGCACTCTTTGTTCCTCCGCTTCTGTGTATGTAGCTTACATAAAATCCTGCACTAAACAGTTTGAGAGCATTTCTGTAAATAATTCTAACTGCCGAGGAGTGACTTTTTGATTCAATTATACCTGCATACCCTTCCGAAAGTGTCCGGTAATTATTCATAATAAATGAGGGATTCATGCTTTGAACCTCTCCCTGTGTAGTTTGGCCGAAGCCATATGATAAATTACCCTCCCAGTTACCCGATGGAATAAAAGTAGCAGACATTGACGGAGAAATCCGGAAAAAGAGTGAAGAGGTATCTGATGCTCCCCGAACATTTTTCAAGTTATAACCAAGCATTTTAAGAGGAGAACGAATCACTAACCGAAACTTATCTCTGTCATAACGGAATGTTGGAGTAATAAACAATTCAGAACTATAAAGCTTGATATCATTCTCTCCTGACAAGACCATATTTTTTCTGACATCAGACAATTCAGACTTGAGGTGCTGGCTGGAAACATTATAGCCCGCCGTTATTTCAGGACGAAACCATCCGAGCTTAATCTGAGTGGATACAATATTATTCGATTTTAACTGAATAAGGCCTACAGTTTGTCTGATACTGTCTGACACAATGTTAAGCTCCTCCGGCAAAGAGCGGTATTGAGTTCTGGAATTAAATCTAAGCACAGAATTCTTAAGTGGCTTTATCAAATTGAAAATTTCCGCAAAATCATACTGGTTCTGAGACAAGTCCTGATTAATACTATTGATACCTGTCAGCTTTCCGGAGACATCAGACAAAGAGACTCTTCCATATAGCCGGTTCTGAACATAAATCTTTTCCTTGTTTGAGGTTACTGTAAAATCCATACTGGGAACATTCTCATGTCTGGAACTGCTTCCTCTCTCAGTAAGTACTATATCATTCTCACCATCAATAATGAAGCTGGTTGTTTGCAGATTATCTGCAGTTTTCTTGTCATTTAAATACCCAATCCTCAATGTGGCCTGAACATCTTTTGCCAATGGTATCAGCAGGTTTACAGAAGCAAGATGAGACGTGTTAAAAAGAGTTCTCTCTGACTTAACAGGAGCAGACGATGTCTCGGCCAGGTTAAGGATGTTTTGAGCAGAAAGATCTGGTTGCTGGAGCTGAGAGTCGGGCCCCATTGAATGAAGTCTCAAATCAGTTGCAATATCAATCCCCGCTTTGTTACTTTTAAGGATTGTCATTGTCTGGCTTGTTTTTGAAAATCTGAACAGAGTGCTTCTGAAATTCCACATTGCAGGATATACTCCTGCCCCAATATCTGCAGTCCCAACAAATCTGGCCCTGGCATCAGGATGAATTGTCAGGTTAATGGCAGCATTTTCTGAAAACTGGTGCTCTTTAAGGGCTTTTACAGGCTGATGGTTTTCGAACACCTGAATCATTGTAATCAGACTTGGTTTTATATTGTTTGTGGCAATACTGTACTGGCCCTCCAGCATGTTTTTGCCATCAATGTAAAATGCATTTATTGGTTTGTCGTTGTATTTAATCTGGCCTGAAACATCTACAACTACACCAGGTATCCTCTTTAGCACCTCTCCGATATTTCTGTCCTGCTCTTTTACAAATCCGGCAGTCATATAGTTTAAAGTATCTCCCCTCATTGAAACTCTTGGCGCTTTAACAACAGCGCTTCTTATTTCAAATGGCTCGCTTTTGAGAATAATCCTTAGTTTGTCCGGTGGAATAGCTTTATATAAGGCTGAATACTTTTGAAATCCAATAAAAGATACCTCGACTATAAATTCTGCATTCTCTTTGTTTACACCTGAATCAAGATTAAACAACCCGTTTTCATCGCTGAAAGTATATGTAATTATAGATTTATCTGCAGGGTTTAAAAGAATAATATGGGCATTAGGTATCGGTTTTGAATCATCAGATGAAGTTACGACACCTGATATTACTCCTTGCGAATATAGCGCAACCGAAACAAATATTAAGAGTATAGATACAGGCAGTCGTCTTCTCATAGCTCTAAAGGATTGTACTGTGATTTTCTTTGTTTTAAATCTATTGTGTTTCCGCTTGCATCCTTAGCCCCGGTGATTTTTATCCCTTTGTTCTCCAGCATTGTTAATGCGTCAGTTTTAAATTTATAAACAAGCATATCGAATTCTTTTGCAGAAATTTCCCTGAATTTTGCAAATGCCTTCATATCCAGATTTCTGTCAATCCCCCCAATTGCCATACATTCAAATGTGTAATGATTGTCTGCATCGTATGCTTTTAATATTAGTCCCGGCAATCCTCGAAGTTTCCACGGACCCGCAGTAATTGGTATATCTTGTGTAAACCACGCAGTCCATTCTCTTCCCTTGAATTTCGCAGTAGCTTTAATGCATTTATAACTCAGAATAGTTAACGTATCTTTTGAAATTGTCCAGATAATTTGTTCCGCCGGTTCACTCTTATAATAATGCTCTGCTGTTATTACAGAATAATGTTTTATCGTTTTACTCTCTGATGAAATATGAAAGATGTCTTTTCTGCCTCTTTGTATATTTCTTGTATTCTCCATAATTTCATAAGCACTGTAACCCAAACTTATCTGGCTTTGTACAATTGAATCCCTTGAGTGATTAAAGAAACTGTAATAGATTGATTCATTTTTCCCGAGATCTAAATACATCCAGTCATTATACTGCTTGTTACCAATATATTCTATTGCTGTAACAGAATACTGAGCTCTCAGAAAAAGTTTTGAGACACCCTGAGCTAAGGATTGAGATGAGATTATTAAAACAAAAAAAGAAAAAATGATAACTCTTTTCATAAATTGAATTTTATCAAAGTAGTAATAATTATCTTTCTATGGGGTTGTATTCAAGATTCTGGAATCTGCTTTTTGGAATTGGTTTTCCCTCTCTGTCATAACCCTGGCCAATACTACGCCCTGTTTGATTCATCACAAAATCCATCGGATCTGTCTTTGATTTTATCATCAGTTTATTGAATTCATCAATTGATACTTCTTTGTACTTTTCAAACAAAGACATATCAAGTACTTTTGAAATTTTGGATACTCCGGCAATTTCAAAAACATAGTGATTATCAGAGTCACTCGCTCTAAGTATAAGACCCGGCAAACCTGAAAGTTTCCATGGCCCTCTGCTTACTGGAACTTCACGTGTAAACCATGCAATCCAGGTTCTTCCTCTGAAAGTCGACTTTGCCTTAAAACATTTATAATTAAATATCGTTGTAGTATCGTTTGTAATATACCATTTGATGTTCTCAACCGGTTCTGCTGCACTATAATGCATAACTCCAATAATGGAGAAGCATTTATGATTTCCACTTTTAATATCAGTAATCAGAATATCTTTTCTGCCCTGAAAGTAGCCTCTCTCATTTAGAGTCTCCTTAACCTGCAAACCTGCAAATCCTTGCTTCTTCAAATCGAGCTCAACGGAGTCTCTGTTATGCTGATTGAAACTGTAAAACAATGATAAGTTACTGCCTATATCTAAGTTAAACAGGTCTTTGTATGATTGTTTGTTTTCCTCTAAATACTCTTTTCCGGTTATATTATATTGAACTCTTAAGAATAATTTTTCTCCTTCCTGCGCTCTGGCATGAGATGTTGTAAAAATGCTGAACAAAGCTATAATGACCCATTTTTTCATATTGACTTCAATATTTAAATTTAAACTTACCTTTCAATGGGATTGTATTTATAATTTTGATATTTGCTATTAGGTACAGGTGTACCATCTTTTTTGAAAATTCGTACCTTTCCCGATATCCCGGCCTGATTTGTGGTGAAATCAATTGGATTGGTTTTAAATTTCATCAACAATTTGACAAATTCGTCTTTTGGAACTTCACGAGATTCAGACCATCGTGATAAATTGATGTCTCTGTCAATTTTTAATATATCTACACATTCAAACATGTAGTGATTTTCGGAATCTTCAGCTTTTAGAATTAGCCCCGGCAAACCGTGAAATTTCCATGGTCCGATATTTAAATGTATCTCCGGCGCAAACCATACAACCCATTCTCTCCCTTTGTAATTTGTAGTCGCCTTGATACATTTATACTGAAAAATTATTGCCGTATCCTTTAAGATTTTCCAATCAATTTTTTCAATCGGTTCTTTTGCCGAAAAGAGACGGGCTCCAATAATTGTATAGTTAATATATTGATCTTGGGACCTATTGGATATTGTAACATCCTTTTGCCCTTGCCTGTAGCCTTGCTCATTTAAAGACTCCATCACTTCTAAACCATAATATCCTTTTTTCTGAAGATCTTTCTTAACTGAGTCTCGCAAAAATTCAGTATGACTAAAAAACATTGAAGCGTTTTGTCCAATGTCCAGGTTATACAGATCGTTATTTTTTTTGCTTCTCTCTAAATACTCCAAACCGGTTACTGAATACTTAACTCTAAGGAAGAGCTTTTCACCTTCCTGCGCTCTGGTATGAGCTGTTGTAAAAATGCTGAACAATGCAATAATGATCCATCTTTTCATATTTTTTATTGAAATTTATTAAAACTATGGTGACTTAATCAATTGACAACACCAAGATTGTAAACTATGGGATCAACTGTGTTAAATATATTTTCAAATGAAATAGTGTATCTTTGCTTGCCATATAAGAGATTTTTGCTTGTCAAACAGATTTCAAGGTCTAAACTCAATTAACTTGCTCATTATTTGTCAAATATAAAATTTTAATTCAAATAAAAAATTATTTTTCACTTAATTTTCAATTACTTCCCTAAGTACTACTTTTGCATTCATGAACGTTTACCTGCAATTATTTACCACTTTTTCCAAAATCGGGGCCTTTACCATTGGCGGAGGTTA
>LBWG01000043.1 GCA_000993535.1 Candidatus Uhrbacteria bacterium GW2011_GWF2_39_13
TTCTCAGGCTAATGGCCCTTTGCATAGGCAAAGTTATGTTGTCTTTGCCATTCTCGCTACTACGGCCATCACCGACCCCCTGTACAGCTTCGTTCCAGCTTTCAGCATTGCGCCTTATACTTTCACTTACCCGTTGCCGGGACCATACAGGTTCTCTCCTGGAGCTCAGTGAATCTTTCCACACATGCCGCCTCCTTTTACACCGTCGGGCCATCAGGTGCATTTGCCCATTTTCTTCCCTGATGATTGCAGACTTCCTGTATCGAACAGACAGTCGTCCTTTTCCGAAATCCCCGGCTCTACCAGTAATTCCCGCCGGGTTACCTTTACGATGCTTACGGATGTTCGTTTGCCTACGGCCTGTGTTTTTGCCTTGCCGCCCAGACTGGTTTCGAGTCCCCTGTTCTTCCTTCGTCAGGCGTCCTGCAATCTGTTCCTCCCCGTTTCCAGTGAGTGCCTTAGGTGCAGGCCTTAATCCGCCTTGTCCGGCAGGTTTCCCTTCTCGCGGCTTTGTCACAGCGCATCCGGTTCGTGCGTCACCGCACTCCCCTGCTGTCAGGCTATATGCGTGAAATGAGCAATTCGCAGATTCCGGGCTTTTCACCGGACTAGATTCACTAGCTTTTTCTGGACGCTCACATTCAATGAGAGTGAATGCAAATGACAATATTCCAGTATCATAAATTTGTTTTATTTTAAAAGCCGCCTTCTTTTTCCCATTTTTAATCATTTGTACGCTTTCTTTCTTTTTCGTTTGGCATCCAGGATTATTCAGATAATTTTTCAATTCCGCATTTTATTTTTGATTTCCATGCTTCTTGAGGGCGAAGTTGCATTCTCTTGTACAAGGGTTCAAACGTTGCGCAGTCTGCCGCAAGAGAGTCCCAAAACAAAAAGCCATAAAGGTCTTTTTTATCCAATTCAAATTTTAAATTAAACGATATCTGAGAGTTTGAAAAGCAAACAACCGGTTCAATGAAAGCACTTGTACTGGAAACATTCCAAGAACTAATAATTTTTTCTAATTCCATATCATTACCAGCACTTGCCGCGTTAAAAATTTTTATTTTGAAATCCCGATGGAATTGTTTAATACTTCCTTTGTCATTTAACAAGCCCCAATAGGCAGCGTTTTTTGACAACCCTAAAAAAGTCAGCAGATTATGTGATCTGAAGGCAAATTCTTTTACTTCAGATGACTCATTGATTATCTTATGCTCAATTTCAAAACCGGAGCCGCTTTCAGGTATCAAATAAGTTTTCAGTAGGGACAATCCATCCAAAGGCTTGACGTGTTTATCCAATTTAGATTTAAGAATCAACTCCATTCCCTTGCTGGTTTTCTTTAACGAGATCACCTCGTATGACTTATTGACCGATGCGATTGATTTTGGCGGCCACCAAAACGCATCTCCAAACAGTCCATACACATCATGTTGATACACAATCTGACAATCATTGACAATCCAACTTTTAATGTTTCCCCCTGAAGCCGGATCAATAATTATTTTCTGACTGGGAGATGCAAAAGAAATCCCTCTATTTGAAGAATCTTTTAAATTTACACTATTGCAAACAAGTTTTCCCTTGCTAAATGCTATGGTTTTTTCTAAAGATTTGCTGGATTCTTTCTTTATTAATTCGTTTTTATAAGCTTCCTCTATTTTCGAAAACCGACAATTTAATGCATAGTTCATAGAGCTGGGAGAAACGATGGAACCGTAGTTCTTTTCACTGCTAAAGGGCATTAATATATAAAAGGAATAACGCATAGCACCAACATGAAGCAATATACCTTTAGACAAATCCGTTGAAGTCAGTATGCAAGTCGCGTTTTCATTAGAATAACAGCGGTTATACAAAGGCTCATATAGAACATAAGTTTTTCCCTCTTCCACCTTTTCAGGAATTAACTTGAAAAAGCATTCTCCTTTTTCCCAGAAATTGCCAACAACAAAAAAACGTTCTTCCCCATTCTGGTATTCCCAGAATTGAACGATTTCAGCATCGTCCTTGCGCAATAATACTTTTTCCGGCATATAGCGATATTTTGGGGCAATCTTCGGTACGGGCGTTTCTAATTTATACTTATAATTGTAAACTTTTTCACCCCTTAATGTGAATTTTTCAAACTTGGCAATTATAGTATTAACTAGAGCAACAGCATTCCAATAACGTGCATCATAACCTTTCGGAAATACATATAAACTGTTGCCATCCCAACCATTAACAAAATAAGTCAGAGAGTCAAAAGCAATACGTTCCGGCTGTGTAACATATGTGTTTCCTTGATACACATGTGGATAACCAATAAGTTTGGGTCTTTTATCTTTGGGGACGTAAGTATTTAAAAAATTACGCACTTCAGTGTTCATTTTATGCATGACAATATGCTGGCCAGTATTGTAAAGATGGGTTTTGGAGAAATCCCACCAGCAATAAGGTCCCCAGCTTCCAATATATGGCAGTTTATCCGCCCATTCCTCAAGGGATATTTGAGCATCATAAAATTTTGAGTAAGGAACAAACATGAGAAACATTACATAAGGGATAAAATGGGCTTCAATTCCAGCCTCTCGCCCCAATCCATTAATCATATTTTCCAGCGTTTTTACCACTTGCCCATGCTGCCATGCTCGGAATTTAATCCATATTTCTCTCCTTTTTATAAGTATCTCGCTAGGCCACTCTTTCTCTACTTCTGCCATGGGCAATCTACTGTACTGGGCAAAATCCTCCTTGCAGCGTTGACAAAAACAACCTTTAAAACTGAACATAAAAGGTTCCCAATTGCTCATCACGCTATCAAAAGCTCTCTCCTCAACAATAGCTTTCCGTAATTTTCCAACTACTTCTTCTTTGAAGTAGTTGCCGTTTTTGTAAACTTCAACTGGACAGATTCCATATTTATCAAGCTTGCCATTCAGCAAATGAAATGCTACGGCGTCGGGTTTTTCCTTTGCACCGATGCCATATCCGTTCACCAACAGATATTGGTAATAGCGATGTATTTTCATTTCACGAAAGACGTTTGAGAGTGTCCCTGGGGCTATATAGACTTCGTTGAAACCGGCTTTTCTATATAATTGAGCTATTTCTTTTGCTGTATTAATGTTGTTAAAGCAGTTGTCAACTTCCGTAAAGTGTCCAGAGCTCTTAAAAATTTGAGGTGTTTCTGCCACGATGCTCGGCGTTATTTTTAGCTCAAATTCAAGTTGAGGTGTTGTCTCACTTCCTTCCGTTATCCAATATTTTGCTTTGTATATCTCATCTGAATACTTATGTTCGCTTCTCAATACCAATGATAGCGCTTCCTTTATATAATACTTTTTCCCTATTTTATTTTTTAAAGAATTTATGTCTATTTGGTAGTAAATATAGTTTTTGCCTTTCTCTTCTTTTTTATTTTGACTGATTATTTTTGTTCCTTCCCTTGTTCCTATGATTTTTATTTCTTCAGGCAATAATATATGAAAATTCAGGTTTTCATTGGAAGGGTGAGATGTTTCTCTTTTTAATGCAAATGCTATAATCCCTGGACCGTTTTCAGAGAGACAAAATAAATTATCCATAAAAAAACCAGGAAACAATCTGACTTTAATTCCAGGGCATATATTCTCCTGATAAAGTCCCAAGCCATCCAAATTAACATTTCCCGCTCCCAGAAGGAAAACTGACACCTGCACACAAGCCGTTTCCGGTAAAATAAAAAAATCAAAATTTTCTTCCTGCCATGAACCGGTTGGTGACAATCTCCAGGATATTGATTTCTGAGTCCTTGTTCTAGGTTGTTCCTGATGATCAAAAAAATCAACCTGTAATTTTACGGCTCCATTTATTTCTAAAGATGTTATCCCTTTGACAAAAACTTTTAGCCAATATTTTTTTTCTTGTAAAGATTTTGATAAATTGCAGTACTGACTATATCCATTCTGAAATACAGACGGTTTACTCACTTTAAAATTTTTGAACAAGTCGATACTGGTTTCTATTGCCAAACATTTTTCTCCGTCAAAAGGAAATTTACTTGACACCGCCGCTGAACAAAAGGTAGGATTTTTTTTGACGGCGTCTGTTAAAATTTCTTTATCCAAACTTGACATCCATAAAATATTATTCCAAAACAAAGGTCTACCTGTTTTAGACGACTCCTCAAAACTGTGATTTTTTAAAAGGTTTTCGCTAAAGCCTTCAACATCTCTCTCGTACTTGGTTGAAATTTCTACAGAACACCCACCCGGATCAAGAAATACGATTTCTTCTTTTCCCTCCGCGATAATGTTTTTAATTACGCCTACAAATATTAAAAAAGTCAGTAATCTTAGATTAATCATCGAAAAACCCTTAATGTTAAATAAATTTGCTTTCATAAAGAAATCGCCCATTTATACCTGTCCTATTTTTTTATAGTACGCCTGAGCATTTATATTCTTTAGTTAAAATTGCTATTGCGTCTTTCGCAGAAATCCGTCCCTCCCGTACCATGTCAATAACCGGATAAAAAGATTTTATTATGAAGTCATAGTTTTTTGCGCCGAATATTGAGCAGGGCAATGAGTGTTTAAGCATTTCTCTTTCTTGATTAAAAATAACATCGCCATCGTGTTTGACGTTGGCCGCCAATACGTGAAACAAACCATGTTCTAGTGTTAATTTTGTTATTTCTTCAGTCAACAGGAAAGAAATGAATTTCATGGTATTTTCATAATTTTTTGAATGTTTGCCCACAACAATATAATTACATCCGTACAAAACTTTACCTGAAGCGGTGGATGGAAATGGCCTTGCTTGAACAAAGGAGGGTATATTAGTGTAAAAATTTCTTATAACGGGACTGAAAGTAGAAAGGCAAAAAACTTTTTCATCAAAGAAGTTTTTCAGTATCACTGATGATTCCATACCTATTTCCTGTGCTGGTCTCTTTATCTTTTCAATACTATATAAAAATCTGAGAATATCAGGGTGCTTCCACTTTATAACACAAGCTGAGTAATCAAAAAATTTATCGCTGAAAGCCATAAGATACATGAATGGATTTACACATGAGCCCAAAGATAAAAAAATATTATGCTCCGTCTCTTGAATTTTACAAAACTTTTCCAGCACTTCAATAAATGTTGAAAAATCGTAATCAGTAATTGAATAGTCCGGAATAAAATTATGTAACATATTAATATTCAGAAGTTGTAGCGGAAATGTTAGAGTCAGAGGAAGTCCATAGATTTTATTTTTTTTAGAAGCAGGGGAAAAAACTTCATCGGGAAATTTTTCTTTAATAATCAGGTTAGTGTCCAATGGGGCTAAATTATTGTTGTTTACATAATCTATGATATTGCGATGATCCAATTGAAAAATATCAACCTTCTTAAAATCGTAATTCTTATCTGTTATTTGGATTATTTTAATATGTGGGTTTCTTACCTCAAATCGCCGTATTATCTCGTTCCATAATTTCTGATAAAGAGGCGCTTTATCAACTATGGCCAATGTTAAATAATGTGTTGAAATATGTTCATTCTGTACAAATGGAACTGAAATATCTGAAAACAAATTAGCGTCCTGTTCCATTCTGAGGCTTTTGGGAACACTGTTTTTCAGGAAGATACCACTTCCTCGCACAGTCTCCAAAAAATTATTTTCTCCAAGCTTTTTAAGGGCTTTTCTGATTGGAGTTTCACTTACATTATATCGGCTTGCTAACTCTTTTATAGTTGGAAGCAAGTCTCCTTCTGACAATCCTGATGAGGCAATGTCATCAATAATTC
>LBWG01000044.1 GCA_000993535.1 Candidatus Uhrbacteria bacterium GW2011_GWF2_39_13
CATAGCTCATTGAATTATCAACCACCAGCCCCTGCAGTGATTATCAAAAATTCTAACTTACTAACTTTAAACTTGGATCAAAGAATGGGGGCTTGACAAGTTCATTATTACATATTAAATGTGCTTATCATCTGTGCTTAATCGTAATTCTCAATTATCGTCTTTCTTGCATTTATTCCTAGGTTTCATTTTATGTATAATAATTGAACATATAGTTTAAAAAAGAAGCTGGAAATTATTTATATGCGTATTTTATTCGTCATACCCCATTTCTTCAATCATCAAGGCACTGGCAACTACGGCTCCACGGATAAATCCGCTAAGCAGGTTAGATTAAACGCATTAATCGCAAATTTAACCGTACTATATCAACTTTTTGGCAACTCAACATACAATCTTGATATTGCTAATCGCAAAGCAAGGAAAATAAATGACATTCAGAATAATATAACTGTTGTGTTTTGTACTTATAAAAGTTATCACCTCCTTGATCATATTCCAACCCCTGAAAAATGCCTGAATTACAATATTGATGATGCTGCTTTTGATCCTATGATGCTGGGATTCCAGTGCAGAAGAGTTTTAATGGATAACTTTGGGAAATACGACTATTATTGCTACCTAGAAGATGACCTGATTATCAATGATCCCTGGTTTTTCCGTAAATTAGAGTATTATAACAATAAAAATATATACAAATCCCTGCTTCTGCCTAACAGGTACGAATCTTCCCTGTCCAGTCCTGTTAACAAGCTATACGTGGATGGAAATTTACGGTCTGACGTGACTTCAAAGTATCAGGATGTAAATGAAAACAATGAATTATCACTAGAAATAATGGGAGAGACGTTTAGATTCCAGAAGACCCTGAACCCGCACTCTGGCTGCTATTTTCTTAATGCTGCACAGATTGAATACTGGGCACAGCAGCCTGAGTTTTTAGATGTTGATACAAGTTTTATAGGGCCACTGGAAAGCGCCGTCACGCAGGGGATTATGAAAACATTTGATGTTTACAAGCCGAGTGATGAAAATGCGGACTTTCTTGAGATACAGCATTATGGCACAAGATTTTTAAGTCTGGTAGGAAAAACTGTCACACTTTCTTTATAAAAGTTTACAGTATAATGTATAAAAAATTTGATTGCCACATATAGATTTTATACTATAATGCGTGTATGGATTTTTAGCTGTGGTTAAGAAGTGAAGAATATAAAAAATTTAAATATTATATTAAGAATATCTTTGGTGATAATTAGTTTGATATTTATTTTTGGATTTTCTTTACCTTTATTGCCACAACCATATAATTTTTTAATTTATTATTTTGATGAAAAAAACGAACCATACATAGTTGAAAAATTATATCGACATAAGTTCTATCTTTATAGAAAATATACTGCAGGTCAACCTTATAAGTTTAAATCTTATAAATACGAAATTTTGAAATTTGCTAATTTTTATATAAAGCAAGGGCTTTATAATGATGCAATAGAATTATATAACGAATACAAAGACTATTATAAAGATTCTAAAATTATAAATATAAAAATTGGAACAGCTTATTTATTAAGCAAAAATTATAAAAAAGCTGAAAGTTATTTAAATAGAGTTATATTGGAAGAAAAAAATGAATACTTTCCTACTCACGTGAGCAATCTAGGCTTAGTAAAATTAAATCTTGGTAAATATAAAGAAGCAGAATACCTATTTAACAAGACATCGACATTATTTGAAAAGGATCCTATGGCTCTATATTTAGGATCCGATATAAATAATTTATACAATCTAACTTTGCTTTACGAGAAAATGGGAGAAAATGAAAAAAGAAAAGAATATTTACAAAAAACTTTGAATCGTATAAAAAAGTTTTCTTCCAACTTTTCAATTGATAGTAAAATTAATAATATTTATTCTTCTAAAGAAGTTCTTCTTAAATTTGCGAAAGTTCAAATAAATTTAAGTGATAAATTAAATTTAAAAGAAGATAATATTAAAAATATCATTTATTCAATAAATTTATATGATGATCCCAAATTTGTTTGCTGTTATTATGAATTATCAAATCTCTATAAAAATTTAAATGAAAATCTTAAATCACAGGAACAATTAAATAAAGCAGAAAGCTATTCAAATAAAATTTTATATTTTCAAGCTAAAAATGACATTTTAACCACAATAAATTTAGATAATTATTGTGATAGTTTTAATTACGGTATTTATTATGAATAAGGAGGATTAAAAAATGTTCGTTAATACTTGTGGCGATGGAATATGCTGGTATAAAGATGATTCACTTTATGGAGATAAATACCTTATAACAAAAGAAAATAACGATGGAAGTAGAAAAGTATATATTGCTGATACTCTTGGTGATAGTTCATATGAAAGTCAATATATAGGTACTATTAGTCAGCAAGATTGGGTTGATATAAAAATAAATGGAACAAAAAGTCTTGATTATTCATCAGCGTTTAATACTTATCAATTACAAGTTAATAATTATGGCGGTAGTGATATACCTAGTAAGGTGGATACTGGCCAAGAGTTTAAAATAACGGCAGGACAAGTAGTAGTTGGTGTTGCAACAGCTGTTGTGGTGGCAGGAATAATTATAGTATTGTTGCCTGAAGAAACTATACTAGCATTAGGAGGAGCAGGAGTTTTAGCAGTAAGAAGCACCTTGCTCGCTTTACTAGAAGGAAATGCTGGTAGGATACTTGGAAAAGGAGCTGAAGAAACTGCAAAAAAGGGAGCGTTAGATATTACCTTTGGTATAATTCCATCAATTGCCGGCTTTTTTAACACTGCAATATCCACAGTTGCACCCACGCCCGAAGTCCCTCGCCATGATCCATTAATACTTGACCTTGACGGCGATGGTATAGAGACAACGAACCTGACAAATGGCGGGTATTTTGACCATGATGAAAATGGGTTTGCTGAGACCAGCGCTTGGGTCGGTATAGATGATGGTGTATTGGCAATGGATCTGGATGAGGATGGAATAATTAATAATGGAAGTGAACTAATCGAAACCTTCACCGACTTATCAATAGACACCAATGACACAGACTTTGCTAACTTAAAAGTCCTTAAAGGCGACGGTAGTTTTATGACAATCAGTGAAGCTGGCATAAAATCCATCTCTCTCACATACTCAAATGTAAATATAACAGACGCAAACGGCAACCAGCAAATCTCGTTAAAAAAAGCTGCTTGAAGATTTTCATTTTTCTTGTACAATTCGGTTATAAATTTTGATTTGGAGTGTTGTTTGGATAAGAGGAAATATGAAAAAAATTATTAATTGGCCATTAATTTTATTTATAGGTTTAACAATTTGTTTACCTGCTAGTTTTTATTTATTAAATTCTAAAAACAATAATGAAATAAAGGAAAATTGTTATAAAAAAATTGAGTTTACTTTAGAAAGTCAAAAAAATATAGAACCTAAATATTACGATATAATTTGGGATAATTTAGAGTTCAAAAACCAAAAATTAACTGTGATTAATGAAAATTTAACCGAGGAAGAGAAACAAAGTGGTGATTATGATAAAGAAACTGAGATTGCGAAGATTAAATTTACTAAAGATGAATTTGAAAATAGTGTTAGATTAGGTTTAGCAGACATTAATAAAGATGGATTAAATGATTACTTATATGAAATACAAGGAAGATTTGGATATCCTAATTTTTGCGGAAATAAGGGTTGTTCTTTATTTATTTTAGTTAGCCAAAAAAATGGTTCATATAAACATGTAGAATGTCCTGTTGTATTTATCGGACCTATTTGTGTATTAAAAAGCGAAACTGATGAATTCAAAAATATAGAATTATTGAATTATACAATTGTTGACAAGCAAATAAATATTATAGAAAAAAGTATTTTAAAATTTGATAAAAATGAAAATGTTTATAATTTGGAGAGGAGAATTGTTAAATGAACAATACATATCAAGATTTTAAAGAAGCATTAGGTCAAAGAGAATCTGGTGGAAATTATTATGCTGAAAATCAACTTCATTTTATAGGTAAATATCAATGGGGAGAAGCCTCTCTTCATGACATAGGTTTTTATACAGATACTAATTATTATGATAATGATTGGAATGGAACTTGGAGCGGTAAAGGTGGAATATATAGTAAACAAGATTTTTTAGAGTCTGAAACATATCAAGAACAGGTAATGGATGAATGGGGAATGAAATTATGGACATATATTAAATCTTATGGTGGTGATAAATACATTGGAAAAACAATAAATGGAATAGAAATAACTCAATCTGGTTTAATAGCAGCTGCTCATTTGGTTGGAGCATTCCAAGGTGGTCTAAAAACTTATCTTCAAAGTAATGGACAAACTATACCAAGAGATGGTAATAATGTCTCAATTGAAGAATATTTGGAACAATTTGGCGGTTATGATATTACTGAAAATGGTAACGGGAAAGAAGATGGTTACAAACTATGGTTAGATGAGCTTGCTAAATTAGATATAGAATTCCAAGAAATGTTCAACACAGCGGAATCTATTTTAGCCCCAGTTCCTGAAAATCCACGTCGCGATCCGCTTATTTTAGATTTAGACGGTGACGGGTTAGAAACAACTACTTTAAGTAGCGGATTACTTTTTGATCATGACGTTAATGGTTTTGCTGAGTCTAGTGCATGGGTCGGTATAGATGATGGTGTATTGGCAATGGATCTGGATGAGGATGGAATAATTAATAATGGAAGTGAACTAATCGAAACCTTCACCGACTTATCAAAGATAGATACCAATGACACAGATTTTGCTAACCTCAAAGTCCTCAAAGGCGACGGTACTATAATGACAATGGATGAGGCAGATATTAAATCCATCTCCCTCACCTACTCAACTGTAGATATAACAGATTCAAATGGCAACCAGAAAATCTCCAGCGGAACTTTCACATGGGAAGATGATACAACCGATGAAATAGGAGGCTTTAACCTTCTAATTGACCCCATGGATTCAGTAGCCACCAATTGGCTAACAGTACCAGCAAATATTGAGGCGTTACCTGATATAAGAGGATTTGGAACAGTTTACTCCCTCCATCAAGCAATGGCCAGAGACCCAGGTGGCGATCTGCAAGACCTTATTGAAGACTTCGTTGGTTCGACTTACCCACCCCATAGAGAGATGTTGCTAGATAGTATAATTTACATATGGGCTGGTGTGGATGTTGACCCTTACAGCCGCGGCGATTTCTTTGATGCTAGAAAACTTGAGGCTCTTGAGAAATTCATGGGCAGGGATTTTGTAGGTACCAACGGAGCAAACCCGATAGAAGAAGCAGGAGTATGGCTTGGAGGTGCATATACAGGTCTCTATGCATATGTTAACGCACAACTAATGATGCAGTCGCATTTAAGCAGTTTAACTAATCTCATAGAGGTGGAATTTGACACCGTAACAGAAAAAATTACCCTGAATTTAGTACCTGTAGCTGAAGAAATTATTACACAGATTGACGATAATCAAATGGCAGGTACAACACTATTATTGGATTTCATCAGAGCAGTAGATGCGCTTCAACTAAAAGAGGTTTCTAACTATCAAGAATTTTACGATACTCTTGTGACGTATGACAGTGATCATAGACATCTGATGGATACAGCAGGTAAGATATTTATCTATGGCACAACAGGTAATGATTCTATTGATTCTGGAGCTGCTAATGAAGCTATATTCGCTGATGCAGGAGATGATTATGTTCACGCCAGAATGGGTGATGACTATATAGACGGCGGAGACGGTAATGATACCTTAAATGCTTGCGAAGGAAACGATGCAATTTATGGTGGACTTGGTAATGACTCTATTCTTGGAGGAATAGGAAATGATTACCTTTCAGGAGATGCAGGAAGTGATACGTTACAAGGTGAAGATGGAAATGATACAGTATATGGTGGAAATGATTGGGATTCCATTCAAGGAGGAAATGGTAACGATTATTTATTAGGAGAAGACGGCGATGATGTCATAAGAGGTGATGTTGGTAATGATACGATAATCGGAAGCATTGGTAATGATTGGGTATATGGTTTGGAAGGTGATGATACTTTTATCTTCACTACAGGAGATGGAAGTGATTTCTTATCAGATATATCAGGCACATCTGACTCTATAATTTTCCAAAATCTCTCCCAAAATGATGTTATTTTTAAAGCCACTGCTGATGGCAACTTTATTGCTAAAATAAATGGAACAAGTGACGAAATCACCATATATAATCAAGTGACGTCAAATTACAGGATAGAAAACTATGTATTTTCAGATGCTAACCTTACTTACAATGACATAATTACGAGACTTGTTACGCATGGAACAGAAGGTGCAGACAGTATTACTACTTCTGCATGGTCGGAAACCATTTATGGCTATGGCAGTAGCGACACTATTTTAGGTAATGATGGAAATGATAGTATCTATGGTGGAAATGATTGGGATTCCATCCGGGGAGGTGATGGTAACGATTATTTATTAGGAGAAGACGGTGGCGATATCATAAGAGGTGATGCTGGTAATGATACGATAATTGGAAGCATTGGGGATGACTGGGTATATGGCTTGGAAGGTGATGATACTTATATCTTTACTACAGGAGATGGAAGCGATTTTCTATCAGATACATCAGGTACATCTGATACTATAATTTTCCAAAATTTATCACAGAATGATGTTATTTTTGAGGCTAGTGGTAATGACTTTTTAGCTAAAATTTTGGGTACAAACGATAAAGTCACAGTATACAATCAAACTAATTCAAGTTACCAAATAGAGAACTATGTATTTTCAGATGCTAACCTCACTTACAATAATGTTGTTGCAAGGCTACAGATTAGTGGTACTGAAAATACAGATAGTATAGTTGGTAGTTCTTATGCAGATAGAATATACGGCTATGGCAGTAGCGATACTATTTTAGGTAATGATGGAAATGATACAGTATATGGTGGAAATGATTGGGATTCCATCCGAGGAGGTAATGGAAACGATTATTTATTAGGAGAAGATGGTGGCGATATCATAGTAGGTGAAGCCGGAAATGATACTATTATAGGCGGTGTTGGTAATGATTGGGTATATGGTTGGGATGGAGATGATACCTATATCTTTACTACAGGAGATGGAAGTGATTTTCTATCCGATACATCAGGTACATCTGATACCATAATATTTGAGAATCTATCCCAGAATAATGTTAATTTTGAAGCCACTGTTGATGGCAACTTTATTGCTAAAATAAATGGAACAACTGACGAAATCACCATATATAATCAAGTGACCTCAAATTACAGAATAGAAAATTATGTATTCTCTGATGCAACCCTTACATACAATGACATAATAACAAGACTTGTCACACACGGTACCGAGGGTGCGGATAGTATTACTACTTCTATCTGGGGTGAAACCGTACATGGATATGCTGGCAATGATACTATAGATGCATTAGGTGGAAATGATACTGTCTACGGTGGGGATGGTGATGATTTAATTCTGGGTGGAGACGGTAATGATTACCTTATAGCAGGGTCAGGAAGTGATAACATTAACGCTGGATCTGGAGACGATTACATTTCTGGTGGAGATGGCAATGATTATTTAAGTGGTACATATGGAAGCGATTATATTTCTGGAGATGCAAATAATGATACGTTAAATGGTGGTGATGGAAATGATACCCTGATTGGTGGTGATGGTAATGATTCCATACTTGGTTTAAATGATAATGATCTTCTGTATGGAGAAGCTGGTGAGGATACATTAAGTGGTGGTTCTGGTAATGATACCTTAATTGGTGGAGATGGTAATGATTCCCTGTATGGTGGTCGTGATAGTGATACGTATATATTTGGTTTAGGCGGTGGAAATGATACTATATTTGATGAATATGCTACAAGTAGCACGATTAATGGTGGTAATGACACGATTGTATTTGATAGCTTAACCCAGAATGATGTCAGCTTTATGGCTGATTATAATGAAAATATAATTGCTACGATTAACGGGACATCAGATAAAATTACTTTAAGAAATCAATGGTATTCTTACAACCGCATAGAAAACTATGTATTCTCAGATGTTACACTTACGTATAATGATATAGTTGCAAGGCTAGCCACACAAGGTACTGAAGATGCAGATTATTATTTAACATCTGATTATACAGAAACCATATATGGATATGGCGGAAATGACACTATAAAAGCATATATCGGAAATGATACCGTATATGGTGGCAATGGTGACGATTCCCTCAATGGAGGAGTTGGTAATGATTACATTGCAGGAGATGCAGGCAATGATACATTGCTTGGCAGTAATGACAATGATACCCTTTATGGTGGAATTGGAAATGATTCAATGCTTGGTGGAACAGGTAATGATAGTTACTATATAGATTCAGCATCTGATGTTGTTGTAGAGAATGCAAATGAAGGAACTGATACAGTTAATTCTGAGATAACTTACACACTTGGTAGCAATGTAGAAAACCTAATTCTTCTTGGAACTACCGATATTAACGGTACAGGCAATACCTTGAACAATATTATTATTGGGAATACTGGTAATAATAGCTTGAGTGGAAGTTCTGGTAACGATACCATAACAGGTGATGCGGGAGACGATTACATAAACGGTGGAACTGGTAATGATTCTATGATAGGTGGAATCGGAAATGATACTTATGTGGTTGACAGTGCCAGCGATATAGTAGTTGAAAGTTTAGGAGAAGGTACAGATGAGATACAAACAACCTTAACTTCATATACATTAGGTAACAATGTCGAGAAACTCACTTATACAGGAGCAAGCAACGCTGTATTAACTGGCAATACACTGGATAATGTAATAATTGGCAGCACAGGCAATGATACTATTCAAGGTGGAGATAGTAATGATTCATTATATGGTGGATCTGGTAACGACATTTATGCCTTTGCTCTTGGTCATGATATGGACATCATTAATGATACCTCTGGTACTGCTGATAAAATAAGCTTTGGAACTGACGTGGATTGGACTAATGTAGCTTTATTTAGAACTTATACAGTTACAGGACAGGATCAATACAGCTTTACTTCTGATGATCTAAGTATTGATTATGGTTCAACAGCCGCAAATGATCAGATCACTATTCAAAGCCAGTTTAATGGGCAACAAATAGAAACCTTGGAAGAAGCCTATATCGAAGGTACTCCTGCTAATTATTACCTATCTAATACTGATATTGCTACAATAGTTCAATACATAGCAGCATATGATGCCACTGATGGTATTGCAAACTTCAATTCTGTTGATGATATCAGGAATGACAGCACGTTAATGACATATATTGCCGGGCAATGGCATACATAAAAAATCGTAACTTTTGATTTTAAACCGGCTTCAGTTTCTAAATAACTTGAAGCCGGTTTTTTTAAAAAAAATTCTAATTATTGTCCAATATGAATGATTTTTTATTATAACGGTAAAATTTGCTTAATAACTGGCAGCAGCGGCTACAAAGCGATAACATTATCATAATAGTTAGTTCGGATTCCATTTACTAAGAGCCCATTTTAAAATAAAAAGTATTCTAAATTTTGTGACAATTTTGTGACAAAAATCTATAAAAAACGGTAAAAATTCATCAAAACGCATACTAATCAAAAATCTTCAAAACGCTGACGATGCAAATAATAGAGTATAATTATCAAAAGCCATAAAAAAGCGTCAAAAACCGCTTGAGACCACTCATAACCCAAAGGTCGTAGGTTCAAATCCTGCCCCCGCAACCAAGTAAAATCAAGGGTTTCGCCGATTAAGCGAACCCCTTTTTTCATGAAAATACCCAATATTGCACCCAATATTAGGATAAGAAATAATATTATTCAGCAAGTTTTAATAACACATTATAGGTTTTTATCCAGTTGCAGATGGCGGGAAGCTGGCGAACTCATGTATACCGGTTCTAAAATAAATTTGTGATTTTTTTATCAAAATGTTCCAAAATATAAATATGGGACAAGTAAAATTAATAGATAGCGAAAGAAGTATATT
>LBWG01000045.1 GCA_000993535.1 Candidatus Uhrbacteria bacterium GW2011_GWF2_39_13
GCCCACTGTTTAAATGATTTTTCACAATATTATCGCAACTTTTTAACATTTAAGAGGTTAAGATAACATATAAATCCATAATTGTCAAAAAGTTTTATCCCATCCCTCAAATTTTGTCGGCATCGTTTAAACACATGACTCCTTAAATTTCAGAGCTGAATTGTATTGAAAGCATTTGATAATGTAATGTATTTCACTCCGACTTTTTCAGCGGAATTTTATTTGACTTTTCCGGCAAGCCCATTCAAGTAATACCGGACTGCCGGGATTTTTCAGCGGAATTTTATTTGACTTTTCCGGCAAGCCCATTCAAGTAATACCGGACTGCCGGGATCCACCTCTCTACCACAAGAGGCCCCATAGTTATCCCGCAGTCTTTATTTATGAAGATTGTGATTGACGTTTCGCTCTTGATTTTTCGACGATTCGGGTAATTTTTAGTGAGTCTGTTTTCAATATCAAAAATTCAAACTGGAGAAATATCATGCCATTCGAACACGGTTCATTTGCCGTTACAATATTTTCACTGCCTGAAGCCCTGCCGGAAAACTATCTGGAGCTTTTCAGTAAATTCAAGGCGGGGGGCCTGGACTCCGTCAAGGATGAGCCGCAGATAGGCTGGGCCAGCGGGCAGGACATTCTGGAAACTGAAATCAATGAAGGCACGGCGATTTGCGGCGGGATGCTTTATCTGGGCCTCCGCAAAGTCGAACGGAAAGTTCCGGCCCCGTTCCTGAATGCCGTCTGCAAACATGCGGAAGCCGTTTACAAACGCGAAAATCACGTCCCTTCAATTTCATCAAAAGAGAAAAAGGAAATCAAGGAAAAGGCCATTGAAGAAAACATAATGAAAGTGGCCCCGGCGATTTCCTCGGTGCCGATGGTGATTGACCTGAAAGGCAAGCTGCTTTATCTCGGCGCGAATTCCCCTGCGCAGATAGACCTTTTCCTCGGACATTTTCACACAACGTTCAACATGGAGCCCGAACAAATTACCCCGGACTGGTATCTGGCTAACGAATTTAAAGTTACAGCAGAGGATTTGCCGAATGTGGTGTTCTCCGCGCACAACGATGGCAAGGTAACCACAGGGCGCGATTTCCTCACCTGGCTCTGGTATTTCAGCGAACAGGAAAACGGCGGGACACTGAAAGTCGCGCAGTACGGCGAATTCGGGTTTCAGGTTGAAAGCCCGCTTACCTTTGCCGTTGCGACGAAGGAAGCCAGCGGCGCGGCTGAAAACACGCTTAAAAACGGCAACAGCCCCTTGCGTGCGGCGGAGGCCAAGGCCGCGCTTACCGTCGGCAAAAAACTGCGCAAGGCCAAATTCATTCTGGAACGAGGGGAAGATATCTGGAGCGGAGCTTTTGACGCGGACCGTTTTTCATTCAGCGGCCTGATGCTCCCGGAGGGAGAGGAAATGGAGCCGGAAAGCCGTTTCGAGGAACGGATAAGGAACCTTTATATTTTCAATACCGCGCTTGGAGTGTATTTCCGTTTGTTCGTGAAAACTCTGATGAGCGACAAATGGGGCGATGAGGAAGAAAAAATCCGCCAGTGGGTGGACAGCAGGGAAACGATGTAGAACTTTTATATTCAATGAAGCCATAATTACACAGATAAAAGCTTGTAATTTTATTTGAGTTCAGGATATTATAGGAACCTTAACAACAAGGAGCAATAAAATGGCAAAGACAAAAGTCGCAACCAAATCAAAACGCAAACCCAACCCTGCATTCATGGTTCCGCTTACCCCGAGCGCCGCACTTGCGGAAGTCATCGGAGCAAAACCCCTGCCGAGGACCGAAGCTGTCAAAAAGGTCTGGGACTACATAAAAAAGAATGGTTTGCAGGACAAAAAGAACAGGCGTGAAATCAACGCCGACGCCAAACTGAAAGCCGTCTTGAAAAAAGACAAGGTAACGATGTTTGACTTGGCAAAAATTCTCTCAAAGAATCTTTCGAAGTAACATCTGAAGTTTTCTCCGCTGTCCTGTCATTTCCGATGGGATGGCGGATGCTCTTAGTAATCTTATTCTTTTTAAAGATATGGAATGAATGAAAACCTTTTAAATAAATAAATGCTAATCGACTGGAAAAATCGCATATCATGGGAAGGCCTGATTACTTCTGCATTAAGTAAAAATATCGGCAATGATTATGCCCAAATTATACGTGATAATGCTGAAAATATTCAATACCGGGATGATGACGAAGGCACCTGTAATTTGTTTGCAGGAAAACGGAGCAGAAGTGATATTATCGATTCTGTCTCAAAAGAATTGAAAAAGTTTGTAACCAATATCCAAGCATATCATGCATGCAGAACGGAAAACGTCGAAACATATTATAAAAATGGTTTGCTTCCCTTGAATCCTGAAAATATTCAGGATTTATTTCACAAAATATTTTGCGAGCCAGAAGGGCTATTTTCCCTCGAAGAAATTAAATGTGCGATCTCGGTTGTTTCCATTAAAACGCGTGAAAATGTAACCCATGTGGCGCTTGATGACAGATTTCTTATTAGACGTTGCGGTCATTACCTCATTTATGGAAGTGAATATCTTAACTGTCTATCTGTTCATCTCCCAAGAGGCGGGGAACATACCAGAGATATTCTGAAAAATTTTGGAAATGCTACCATATTCTCATGTCAGGTTCCATTTTCATGGATAGAAACAGATGAACTATTTGAGCTTGCATCTTGCATGATTGCTGAACATGCTTACTCGCTTGCTCATAATAAAACTGATGTCAGTAATCTTGATTTTGCAATTACCGTCCAAGGTAAAATTCCTCCAGAAAGAATCTGTTCTCATTATCATCCGGAACAAATCCGTGATCCGTATAAGCAATGTAGGATATGGAACGATAAAAAACAATCTTACGAGACATGACTGACTTCAAAATAGAGAATTATTGAGGAATGAGAGTAAATGAAAATAGAAGAAAAAATAATCCAATTCCTGACGTATAAGAAACGGCCAAATCTTGCACAGCTTATTAGCGGAACCGAATATGAATTAAATGAAACCTCAACCTATGGCAGCCGCTGGTTTTCAAGGCTTACATCTGTGGCATTATATGCGCCAATACAAAAATATGAGATATTACAAAAACTTAGCAAAGAAGATAAAAACGAGATAATTGGTGCATTCCATATAGTTTATCCGGTACGAGAAAATGATATAGAAATAAACCATATTGAATTTTTTATTAACGCCAGCGCACCGATTCCCCTATCAGGAGTAAATATGAATCGGCTCCAGCAAATAGATTTTATTTACATTAATGAACAAATTTCAAAATGCGACAGCAAGATATCTTCTGGTGATTTTGAAGGTGCAATTACAAATGCACGTAATTTATTGGAGTCAATATGTAGATACATTCTTGATAATTCCGGGGAAAAATATAATCCCAAAGCAGACCTGCCTGAATTATTTAAAGCCACTTCATCATTTCTTAATATGCATCCAACGCAACATATTGAAAAATCTTTTAAGCAAATATTATCTGGCTGCTTTAGTATAGTTCAAGGTTTTACCTCTATAAGAAATGACTTGAGTGATGCTCACGGCAAATCTGCAAATAATTATTATAAACCCAAGGAAAGGCATGCTGTTTTTGCTGTTGGCTCAGCTCAAATATTGTCCAACTTTATCTATTCTTCGTATGAAGATAATTTAAAATCTAAAAAATAGGGGAATTCCAGTGTCTTCAAAAGAAATAGTTTCACCTTTCTCCCAGCCTCAACTTATGAGCATTGCACATGTTTTAGGAGACACTGCTAATGGATTAACAGGCTCTGAAATAGCACATTTACTTATAAGTAGCAAGATAATTGATTGTGATTCGACAAACACAAAGTGGAAGCGAATTTATAATGCTTTTGTTGAATTTCAAAACAAAAATCAAATGAGTAATAATATATGCAAATTCATTACTTTGGCCATGGCTCCAGAGTGTTATACGAACGATAAAGAATTATTCAAAACTCGCCAAGAGAAACTGAATAAAGTACTTTCGTTTCTAGGACTTGAACTGCAGGAAGACGGAAAATTGCATCGTATAGCAAAAGTAAATACTCTGTCTGATGCCATCTCAAGAGCCGCCAGATTTAAAGCAAAGCTTGAAGACCGCAATGTTCATCTTGATGTCATAGCTTTTGCAAAGGCTGAAATCATTTCTGACAATTATTTTCATGCAGTTCTTGAAGCAATGAAAAGCATTACTGTAAAAATTCGGAATAAAACCGGATATTATACAGATGGAGCCGAATTAATAAATGCCGTTTTTATGGGGGAAGCTCCGGTTCTTGCCATCAATGAATTGAAAACTAAAACTCAAATAGGAGAACAAAAGGGATTTGCCAATTTATTGATAGGCCTTTATGGGACATTTAGAAATCCCACTGCACATGATCCTAAAATTGAATGGGAAATGAGCGAACAAGATGCTCTTGATATTTTAACAACAATATCTTTAGCACACAGGAAGTTGGATAAAGCAATATTGAAGTAATTATCTCAGGAACTACCTGCCGTTTACGTTCCATCCTCCCCTTCATATTTTTCTTCGACTTTTTCCTTTACCAATGCGGCCACGGCACCGGCGCTTCTGGTATCGCGGCTGTAAACCGTCCAATAGGCAATTTTCTGAACGTAGTCGTCCGCGTCCTCTACCGGGGCATGGTCCTCACGCATTGCTTTCATGACTTCATCGGCTATGCCATTGATATTCCAGTCTTTAATCATTTTTCCCTCCCGGCTGCAGGTTTAAATTGCAGCCTGATATTTCTTTTTTGCTTCTGTGAAAGTTCCCTTGAAAAGCAGGGTACCGCGCTGGCATTCGCCATCTATATACCTGCTCCCGTAGACGCGCACCTGAGCCTTCGGAAGCGAAATTTCGTAGAAGTAATTCGGCATTGTAAAGAAAGAATCTTCGAAATCCATCAGATTGCGGAAGTCTTCAAAACCAATGCTTTTATTCGGCAGAAATGGAATCACGCCTTCCGGGTAGGCATCCTTGTAAAGTCCCAATGTGTGCTTTTTGCCGCTGGTGTCCGTTACCCTGATTTGTGCTCTCGTTGACATGCTGATTTTCTCCTTTTTAATGTTAATGTAATTATAAATCATTACTGGATACATAGCCAGTTAATGTTGCTTATTAAGCATTACTTTTGAAGTTGTTTTATTGGAGAAAACTCCGATTGTGGCACAGTTTTATTTTTGCTGTACACGCCTTGCTTTTATACCTTTTAAAGCTTCCGACCAAGGGTAGAGCTGCGCATCCGTAAATTCGCCGATTTTCCACCTGCGGAAGGCTTCCCGTGCAAGCGGTTTCAACCTTCTCGGCCAGCCGCCTTCAGGATTTCTGTATTCGTCTGGATGCAAACCCGAATATAAAAACGCAATAGCCTTCCAAACCTTCAGAAAGACACGCTTATCGAGTTTTTTAATGTCCTTGCACTTTAATCAGAGGAGGGTTTAATTCCCCGATGCTTGCATCGTAAAAAAATGGCAAGTATATTTTGCTATGATGCAAAACGAAGATGAGCATATATACAAA
>LBWG01000046.1 GCA_000993535.1 Candidatus Uhrbacteria bacterium GW2011_GWF2_39_13
GAAGAAAAAGAATATGTCGATTATAAGAAGAAATAACCGGGGATAAAATTGGGTAAGACCGGACTGAAGCTGACCGAAGATCAGCTTAAAGAAATAAAGCGAATTTTGATAATTCAATATAAACCCTTCGGAGATGTGCTGTTGAATACTGCCTACATGCCTGCGCTGAGGAAGAAATTTCCTGATGCAGTCATTGATTACCTCATTCAGAAACCATTCAGAGTGATTCTTGAAGATAATCCGAATCTGAATGATCTTATCCTGATGGAGAAGAAGAAAGGCAAGACTCTCGCTTACTACATGGAAAGGATCAGGACTATTTTTAAGGTCAGGAAGCTTAAATATGATATGATAATTGATCAGATCAGAGGCCCCGGCTCATCTCAGATAACTTTTTTCAGCGGGGCTAAATACAGGCTGGGATGGAAAAAAGTGAAACCATGGACATGGCTGAAAGGATTCAACTGGGTCTATAATTACAGCGAGATCAGGGATCACAGGATCTATGCGGCAAGAGCTAAATTCAAGCTCTTGAAACCGCTTGGAATAGATGAAACTTCCGATAATATTTTTTATCATGTTAAACCGGATTCAATTGAATATATTGATAAATGGCTTAAAGAAGCCTCCTTGAATGAGAGAAAACTTGTCATCTTCTCCCCTGTCACTCCGGTTTACAGGAAACAGTGGGAATTTGAAAGGTTCGCAAAAGTCGCCGACATGATAAAAGAGAAAACAGATTGCGAAGTTGTGCTTTTATGGGGACCGGGCGAACTCGAGAAAGTCGAGCTGATGGCTTCATTAATGAAGAACAAGCCTGTCATAGCTCCCAAAACTACATTCAATCAGGCGGCCGCTCTGCTTCAGAAGACCTTTATCTACATAGGCAACGACGGCGGAATAATCCACCTTGCCGTGTCGCAGGATACGCCTTCGATAGCCATATTCGGACCAAAGACACATCCGCTGAAATGGACGGCATGGCATCTTCCGATACACAAATATCTGAGGGATTTAGATTTCAAAGACCCGAAAGACAACTCATTCAATATTACTCCTGAAATGGTCTATGAAAAATTTGAAGAACTCGATAAGTATTTAAAAGAAAATAAGGCTGTTAAATGAAAAAAGTGATCACCTACGGAACATTCGACCTGTTTCACATAGGGCATCTTAATATCTTAAGGCGGGCTAAAGCTCTCGGCGATTATCTTGTCGTAGCTGTTTCTACAGATGAATTCAATCTGATAAAAGGAAAAGTCTGCACTTATCCGTATGAGCAGAGAGCAGAGATATTAAAAGCTATAACTTATGTTGATAAAGTGATCCCGGAAAACAACTGGGAGCAGAAGATTTCAGACATCAAAAATAATGAAATAGATATATTTGTGATGGGCGATGATTGGAAAGGTAAATTCGATTTTCTGAAAGAAAACTGCGAAGTGGTCTATCTGCCCCGGACTGAAGGTATATCAACTACAGAAATTAAAAATCAGATAAGGGAATAATGAAATATCTTTTCTACATATCAAAATTTTACTCGATACCGATAGTCCAGCCTCTTATGGAATACCTCGACGCTTCAAAAGTGAACGATTATGTCATTATGGTTTCAAGAAAAGTAAATCAGAGACTTAAAGATGAAAATATCTGGCAGGATAAGGACATTATAACGACTGTCCAAGAAGGGAAGGAATTTAATCCCGACTACTGCCTGTCTCCGGGCAATTATGTAGATTTCAGACTTCCCGGACTTAAGGTGGAGATCTTTCACGGAATAGGAATAGAAAAAGAATCGCATTATGAGATCAGACATTTTTTTGATGTTTATCTTACTTCCGGTCCTATCGTGACTGAAAGATTCAATAAACTGCAGCAGAGGTACGGATATTTTCTGGTTAAGGAGACAGGCTGGCCCAAGATGGATTATATTATGAGCTATCCTCACGAAAAAATACGCGAGAAATTTAATTTCCCGGCCTATAAAAAAATAATTCTATATGCCCCGACCTTCTCTGATAAGCTTCAGTCAGCGGATGAACTTCTGCCCGTAATACCCGGAATAATAAATGCTGACGAAATCTGGATAATCAAGTTCCATGAATTCATGGATAAGAAAATAATTGAATCGATCGAGAACTCCGGAAATGAAAATATTAAGATAGTTGACACTTACGATATAACACCTTACCTGTACATAGCTGATGTTATGGTCTCCGACACTTCATCAGTAATATATGAGTTTATGGCTCTTGACAAACCGGTGATAACATACAGGACTTCTTCAAGGACAGACAAAGGTATTGATATTCAGAACCCTGTTGAACTTAGAACGGCTCTGGACAGAACTTTTGCCGATCCGGGGGAATATTCAGCGCTGCGTAAAGGTCATCTTTCTGAAGTAAACCCATACCTGGACGGAATGATCGCTCAAAGAGTGGTATATACTTTGGACAGCATAATGATCAACAATGAAATTCCCGAAAAGAAAAAGCCTTTGAATCTATTTAGAAAATTAAGAATATTATTCCATGAAAAATTTAGGAGAGGACATCTTAAATAATGGCAGGAAATTTAAAACTTACAGGACATATCGAGATCACAGCGAGAAAAATGCTCCGCGATGTCTGCCGCATTCTTGATGAAAACAATATTCCTTATACCCTTGAAGGCGGAACACTCCTCGGTATAATCAGAGAGAACAGGCTTCTTCCCTGGGATAACGATATGGACTTAACGATCACAGATGACAATCTTGATAAGCTTATTAAAATAAGATATAAGTTCTGGCTGGCGGGATACAGAACGAGGATAAGAAGATCAAAAAAAGATATGCCGCACTTTCCGAAAGGTTCGGTCAGGCTTGTTAAAATACAAACAAGGTTCCTTCTTCTTAAAGGCTACAGCCTTCTTGATATTTTTGTAAAGAAAAAGGTCGAAGATAAATATTTCTGGACAGTGGGCATAAAGCAGCCTGTTCTTAAATCAGCACCTAGTCATTTTTACGACGACCTTATCAAGCATGAATTTGACGGATACAAATATTCTGTTCCGGAGAAGTATGAGGATTATCTGGCTTACAGGTACGGAGACTGGAAAACACCGGTTAAGGAATACGACTTTAAAAAGGACGATAAAGCTATTGTAAACAAAACAGACGGAGATATAAAATGAGAGCGATAATAATTGCGGCGGGAAAAGGTACACGATTATACCCTTTAACTAAAAATACGCCGAAAAGCCTGATAGAGATCGGGAACGGAATAACTATGCTTGAATCACAGCTTCACAGCCTTAAAGAAAATAACATAAAAGATGTTACCATTATCGTAGGCTATAGAGCGGAACAGATCGAAGCTAAAATTAAAAAGTATGAAAATGATTTCAATATCAACACTGTGTATAATCCTTTCTATGATTGCTCGAACAACCTGATCTCTGTATGGATGGCGAGACATTTTATGGCAGATGAATTTATTTCCATCAACGGCGACGATATTTTTAAGCCTGCTGTAATAGAGAACCTTTTAAAAAGTAAGAGCAACATTACTATGGTAATTGACGAAAAGAAGGCTTACGACGATGATGACATGAAGGTAATTCACTCTAACGGGCTCGTTCAACAGGTAAGCAAAAAGATCCCGGTCGCTGAAGCAAACGGAGAATCTGTAGGAATAATAAAATTTTCAGGCGCAGGACCGAAGATCTATGTAAGTCAGCTCGAAGAAATGGTCAGAAAAGAAGAGAACAGGGATGTTTTCTATCTCAGAGCTATTCAGGAAATAATTGATAAGGGATATCCTGTTAATTTTTCAAGATGTGATGAAGGAGACTGGGGCGAACTGGATTTCCATCCCGACCTTGTAGTGATCAAGCAGTATCTGAAAAAGCATAACCTGATAGACACTATTTTTCCGACAAAAGAGTAGCCGTTTATGAAAAAAACATTTTTCTCAATGATCTATATTTTATTGTCATTTGTGATATTTATGGCGGGAGATATGATCTATTCGTTTTACAACAGTTCTTATGATTTTATGCCCAATAAAAGAAACATCGTTTATCCTTTAGCCTTATTTCTCGCATTGTCTCTCATATCAAAGTTATGGCTTAGGATTACGCTGATAGTTTTAATAATGCTTTCGGTGATGGCGCATTTCTTCTATTTCCAGTATTTCGGGAATTACATCCAGCCTATAGCTTTTATGCAGATATTCCAGAGCACAGGTGAAGTCTTCGAATCACTTCTGCCTGAATTCATCGCGATGATTGTTCCGTTGCTGATCGTTAAGCTTGTAGCTTCAGTGCTTATTTATCTGAACCGGAAATTTCAGGATAAAATGATAACTTTCAAGTATTCATGGTCGGGTTTCTTCGCGGCTCTGATTATACACGCCGCAGTGATCTGGGCTTTTGTTTTCTATTCCGGTGAGAAGCTTGATGAGAAAACAGCAAGATTCATCTATGTCAGACCGAACAGGCATTCTTTCGAGAATTATATGCGCAGCATGAATTATTTTGTGGTCGGCATCCTTCCGAAAGTAATTACCGGTCATGTAGCTGATTTTCCGGAGCTGAACGCTCCTTTTCTTATTCAGAATAATCCCGACAGAAATATTATTTTTGTGATCGGCGAATCCCTGCGTGACGACAGACTGTCGCTGCTCGGATATGATCAAAAAACGACTCCGCGTCTTGATTCGCTCAATTCGGCCGAACCATTCGTTTCCGCATCAATTTATGCGGGCGGAACTATGACGCGATCCGCTTTTGCCGTGCTGACTAACCGCATTAAATACCCCGGTGCAAGCAACCAGTTAATAACTTACAATAATAATATTTTCAAGCTGGCAAAAGAGAACGGTTTTCAAACACATTTCATATCAAATCAGTCCGCAAGCCAGCTTGAGATCGTTTACAACCTTCTTTCTGCCGAAAATATTGATTTCTACACTCCGAAAGAAGATCTGCCGAAATACTTAAATGAGGTAACAACTCAAGACTACGATCTTTTTTCAATGCTTAAACGAATTGACTTGAACAAAAACAATTTTATCGTTCTTCATCAGAGAGGATCTCACTCACCCTTCGGAAACAAATACCCTGAAGAATTCGCTAAGTTTGAGGATACATACGATAATACCGTTCTTTACACCGATCATATTTTTACCGAAATCTATAACTATCTTAAAATGAACAGCCCTAAAGAAACATATTTCATATTCACATCGGATCATGGCGAAATGCTCGGTGAGGTCAAGGGCAAAAAAGGTCATGGCTGGTTTGAAAAGGAAGTTTACAAAGTTCCTTTTATTTTCATCCCTATAA
>LBWG01000047.1 GCA_000993535.1 Candidatus Uhrbacteria bacterium GW2011_GWF2_39_13
AATTACCAGTACCTGCTCGCGAACGGCATGAAAAAAATCGGCGACGGAAGTTGGGCCCTCGCGAGAAAGAAAAGCGGAATTCTTGAAAATTACAGACTGCCTAAACATAAACGGAAAATAAAAGCGGCAAAGAAAACCACACTAAAAACCGTGCGTAAAAATAATAAGAAAAACACAAAGCCTGGTAAAAATAATTCGAAAGGCAAAAGAAAATGAAAATGACAAAAAGGGATTTTGCAGTGAAAATCGCGACTGAGATGAACCTTACCCAGAAAGCGGTAGCATCGGTCGTCCAGAAAACATTTGATTACCTCTCAAAGGAACTTGTCCGCAGTGGGAATATTGAATTAAGGAACTTCGGCGTCTTCGAATTGGTAGTCAGAAAAAGCCGCGCCGGGAGAAATCCCCGGAAACCCGAAAATGAAGTTATTATTCCAGAGCGGGTTGTTGTCAAATTCCGCGCCGGAAAAGAACTCAAGGAGCGGGTTGGAAAACTCAAGCCTTCCAGTCTGAAGAAGTGAAGTTTTAATTTTATCTAAAATATAAATTAAAACTTTTGTGTATGAGATATACTTTTCTGAAACCTGTAAGGAGGAAAAAATTATGTCTGAATGCTTTTTATGTAAAAATGAGACTGCCACTCTTAGAGAATCGGGCTATGAATGGAGGATTATTTGCCCCAATTGTGGGAAATTAGTCATAACGGATGATTTATACTCGGATATAAAAGCTGCAACTGGTGAATGCTTCAGGCTCCCTTTGCCTGAGCCTGATAATGGATATCGATATCTTAGAGTTCCAGTTGCCGATCTTTTTTTTAAAGCCAGATGTGTTGCTGCCGAAAGAAAATTGAAAGATCAGGATGAGTATATATTGGTATACGATTACAAGAAAAATGAACTTCTTCCTGAAGTAGGTAATTTTTATCATATAGGCATTAAGGAATTTTTAGATTCATTTCCTGCTACTCATGAAGTTTTAGACAGGGCCTTGCTTAACTTGGGGCGGCTTGGTTCTGGAATCTTTGGAGAAAGTATCTATATTTTTGAGACTGAAGTTAAAAAAGAAATACCTTCCGCAAATATAAATATATTATATGCTTCCAATAAAAATGTGGCCGCGAAAATTTTAATAAACCTCAAGGAAAATAATTTTATAGAAGTAGAGGAAATGAATTATCAGGGAAGTTTCTTTGAATGGAAATTTTATATATCGGCCAAGGGATGGGATAGAATTGCAGGATTAAAAAACACTGCAGATAAATATTCGGAAAAAGCTTTTATTGCCATGTGGTTTGATGTCAAACATACAAGAGGCATACGTGAAGCTCTAAAGAAAGCTATTCTATCTTCCGGGTATTTACCGATTGTAATAGACGAAGTACCGCATGCGGATTTCATAATGAACCGTGTAATAAATGAGATTAATGAAGCTCGTTTTGTTGTAGCTGATTTTACCTGTATAAATGAAGATAACAAAAAAGATGATAAAGAAGATGATAAGATAAAAGGCGGCGTTAGGGGCGGTGTATACTTTGAAGCTGGATACGCCAGGGGACAAAGGAAAAAAGTTTTCCATACATGCAGAAAAGATTCTGCATCTGAGAAAAGGCTTCATTTTGATATAAAACAAATTAACACGCTCTTTTGGGAACCAGATGGTGAAAGCATAAAAGACCGTGACAAATTTATAGATGATTTAAAACAAGCCATATGGGCTGAAGTTGGCAAGGGGCCACGTCTCAGAAAATAAAGGTGTACTATGGATTCCTGATTTTTTTACTACGCATTTTCAGCTTGTATTAAGTATTCCTCGTCGTTAATTTTACAGGGATTTATTCGATAGGAAAATAGGAGTAAATGGTAAACATAAGACTACAACAAGAAGAAGCTTGCCAAAGGGTGAGAAACCGCATCAAGTCTCTCCGCCCTGAAGAATTGATTATAGCTGCTTCCTTAAAACTAAGGGAAATAGAAAAAGATATAGCACTATGGTCAAAATGGAATCCTTATTCACTATTGTTGGTAATCAGATGGGCTTTTGAATATGGAGCCCAGAACAGCAATGTAATTCCATTAACCCAAAATCAATTTATAAAACTTATCAGCGATTGCAATGAAATCTGCGGAAATCCTTATTTTCTCTCGGGAGCTTCTGCTAATGTAAATAAATTTTTAAGGACAATGTCATTTCAACAGTTTTGGTTTCAAGGAAACATATTTAAAGGATTATTTGGAAGACTGTTTTTACTTTTTTGTAATTCGAAGGATGAAATCCATGAAAATTTTTTGTTTCGAGTTGGAATTTCAATGCAGGAATATCTTGAATTGTCGTTTGCTGTATGGGGATGGACACCAAAACAGTCCAATGAAGTTTTAGTCCCGTTACAATTTTTTGAAAACAGCACTTATGAAATTACGGCTATTACAAAATACTTTGATTTCACCAGTAAAACTATTCTCCAAATGACTGATTATTTACAAACCCCCCGTAAAAAGGGGATAAGAAATTTTTATCTGCAGCCTTGTGAAAAATCTCCATTGACAAAATACCCGTTACTCCGCTTGCCCGGAGGTATTTTCAAATATTCTCAGCGTGTTTTTGAATCACATATTCGTATGATTTTTTATGAACTGATGAAATCAACCGGTGATAGCCCGTTAGCGGAAAAATTTTCAAAAAGGTTTGAAAATTATAATGATAAGCTTTTAGCCTACAGTTGTTTGCCGTATTTAAAAGAAACTGAACTCAAGAAAATTGCGGGAAAAGGAAAAGTTGTCGATTTTGCAATACCTTATGCTGATACAACAATTCTTATTGAAACAAAATCTGTTGAGATGAATCCGCTCGCACAGGTTAATCCGGAGAATAAAATTATGGAAAAAGAACTGAAGAGCAGTGTCATAAAAGCTGTTATTCAAGCGTATGAATTTATTTATAATTTGAAACAGGTAGACACGACAGAAATAGAATGTAAAAAACATTTCAGCCTTTTAATTGTGACTTACGACAATCTATGGCTTGGACCGCCGTTGCATCTTTGGAAAGAATTTCTGGAAAATTCCGTTCGAAATAGGATAAAACCTGAATTGTTAGATGAAGCCGCTCTTTCCCCTGAACGTATTTTTGTGATTTCAATAGACGAAATGGAAGTGATTATAGAAAGAATAAAACTGCAGGTAGTCTCACTTCCCGATTTTATAGAAAGAGCTGTCGCTGATAACAGAACGGAAAAAGTAAAACATCAACTCAATATGCATTTTACAGAAAGAGAATGTGAAGAAACAAAAGGTATACCCTTCCTTATTGAGCCATTTGAAATCTTCTGTAAAAGCCTACGCTCAAAGTTTGTTAAATGAAAAGAATAACAGCTGATGGTAATTTGCGTCTTTTTATCAGTTTTGTATATTTCTTGAATATGCTCTATTTTATATTTTCTGCCCGCAATTTTATGTATTCAAATAACAGAAATTACCGGAGGGAATGGAAATGAAACTGGAAGATTTTATCTGTGAAAACATTGTTGCAGGTTGCCAAAGGAATAAAACAAGCACAGGCGCAATCAAAAGAACGCAAGATGACAATAATCCCACCACCATATTGCATTTACCCAGGGAATTTCAAAAATCCTTCACGGTTTCAGGAAAAACTCTTTATTTTGCATTTTTTATTTGATTTTATAATTATTTCCAATCTTTTAATTGGATATGATATGTGAACGATGCAATAATTGGAGTAAATATGCCTGAAGACATGACAGCTAAACTTCTTGACCAAATTCGAATACGGCGCAAATTTGATGAAAAATGGGCACTAGTGAATTTCATAGCTTCACAGGTGTTCGTGGGAATTTCTATTTTTGCTAGCTTTGGTTCCGCAATCGTGGCTACAGCTAATATAACCTCTCCACTAGTCGTTGGGATATTAGCAGCCATTCCAGGGACAGCCATAGTGATTGATCGTGGTTTTCTATTTGCAGCACGATGGCGTTGGCAGTTGCTACTCGTTTGATGGGATTCGAGCATGCACTTCTTTTTGAAGGTTCCACCTCTGCCCACATATCTGAAATCATGAGTACGTTTATATCGGATATGGAGGAACAGTACCCAACTGGAAAAGCTGAGGGGTTACCCGTAACATTGAAGATAAATCCGGCTGATCAAGCAACGTTACACTTTAAAAAAGAATAATTTAATGTTTAATTGCGTAATATTGTGTACTTTGTAAATGTCAATAAACTTTTGTTTCAGTTCCAACATCAATTAGAAAACATTTTACTTGGAATTTTTTAAAAAAAAAGGTACATTCTGGCATTCATTTAAAAGAAAAGGATAAATATGAATCACTTAAAAAAGCTTTTAATCGCGCATCAGCAAACAGTTGGGTGGACATGAAGATGGATAAGAATAGAGGAATGATCGTGAAAGCTTGAAAATATTTTATAGGTAGGTAGGTAATATGCAGTTTCGCCAAACAACAGTGTTAGGTTTTTTTGACAGCACACAGAAAAGTTATATAATTCCTGTTTATCAGAGAGCATATTCTTGGGAGAAAGGGCAATGGGATGCATTATTAGAAGACTTGAAAGAGCAGATAAAAGGCAACAACCACTACTTTTTGGGAAATTTTCTACTTGAAACAATCCAACAAGATATGCTATATGAGATTATTGACGGACAACAACGATTAACAACCTTAACCATTTTTATGAGGGCAATTCTTGATATTATATGTGTCAGGCAACTTAATGAACAGATTGATGTTGACATATCGGAAAAACAACAAATCTACCTCAAAAATGATAATAATATAAAACTCCGTCCCGTTGATTATGATAAAGCGTGCTTTGACTCATTAATTATTGAAGGAAATGATAAGTTTGAAACATCAACACCATCACAGAAAAGAATCAAATCTGCCAAGTCTTACTTCAAGTCCGAAATTGATAAGTTATCCACTGAAGACATACTAGAAATATTGAAAAAAATTGAAAAAACAGAGCTTACCAGTATTGAATTGGAAGGCAAAAAAGATGCTGCTTTGATGTTTGAATTACAGAACAACCGAGGAAAAGACTTAACAAATATGGAAAGGTTAAAATCTTTCCTCATGTATCAGATGTACGTATTTAGCTCCATAAATTCTATAAATACAAATATTGGAGGTAATTTCAAAAGTTTGAATTAAAGCTTGAAAAATGCGTAGGAAAGTTCATTTTGACTTCAATCATCACAAAGAGGTGAAAATGAACGATCTACGC
>LBWG01000048.1 GCA_000993535.1 Candidatus Uhrbacteria bacterium GW2011_GWF2_39_13
GAAGTAATAGTACAAGGCAATTGAATGACAAAGGATCAAAGTACACAGTGATTCCAATTCTTTATGTCAATCCATTTACACAACATTCTTGACAGTACCAACATCTTAATGACAACATTCAAAACTCCATTAGAAACACTTATTTGATAGGAAGGATTCACATCGAGTATTGAATCCATAAAGAATTGTCCATTACTCGTGCAATCTCGCTTTAAACTGACGCTTCTTTCTTGGCCGTCTCTTAAGATTCCAAGTTTTATATTTGTTTCCTTTGGTCCACTTAATAGATAATAAGCATTGATTATGTCGTTTGCCTGTTTTGAACCTCGAGCATATAGTTGATTGATGCGATTGAAATATTCATTCACTTCGATATCATCAACAGAAATAATGAGGTCATCGACTTGAATGTCATTTAGCAGTACGTCTTCATTATTACCAACACGGATAATTCTAAAATGATTGTCTCTAATATCTACTTCAATCGCTGGTTTTGAATATCCTGGAACAATATATCTCCATGGAGGCATAACATTCGTGTGCCCATCATTCACAAATGCAATAAATTTCATCAATTCAAAATAATAATCTTGAATCGTCTGAGCATTTAGAACGGGTTCAACGAATCGATCCACTAAATGCTCCCAATCGATTTTCTCTAATTTTTCTTGATACGGATAATAATGCTTAATCTCAGACCATACAGTATATAACCCTCGTAAACTATCTTTAATATCCATTTTCATTTACTCCTCCACTTATTGAAATCGATATCTCGATTGATTCCCATTTCTTTATCCTAATAAGTTTTTTTCTTTAGCGAACTTTTGCACCAAATAATCTGTAACAACTGACCCCGCGCTACAATTCCCCATAAGAACTATCCCTGATCCTTCTTTGGTCATAACATAACGACTAGTAAACCCGGCGTTTCCCCCTGAATGGGTATAAATCAATGGTGTTGCTTGCAAGATTCCTAAACACATCTTAATTTATCTCATTGCATTTACAACAGGAGTAAACATCATTTCTGCCGTAGTTTGAGATAAATTTGAACTCTTTCCAATCAAGCATTTTTGTAGCTCTATAATCCATTTTGCCAAATCACGAGGAGTTGTCACAACATTCTTGACAGTACCTTTCAATTCTTCTCTTGGCAAGAATTTGCATGGTATGAAGTGCTCCTCTTAAATGCATACACTGGTTATCTATCTCATTACTTATTGGAAATTTTTTTTAGAATGGTTTGCTTCCCCACAATCTGAAAGTTTTGTCTCTCATACAATCGGAGAGCTTTTTGATTGCCTCCCAATAAACTTAAAAATATCTCCTTATTTGAATCCTCTCTAAAAATCATATTGATAGCTGTATTTAAAAGAATAGTTCCAACACCTTTTCCTTGATGTTGTACTTTTACAGCAATTGTCTCTATTTCATTCTCAACAATCTCCAAAACACCAACTAATTCTTTTTCAACAAAGTAGCCAAATAGACAGCCCTTTTCAGAACTCATCATAAAGCCTTCTGTTGCGGTCTTTTGATTGTTTTGATACCAATTATAGGGCACTAAGTCTAATGCTTCTCGTACTGGATAAAACGCATCTCCTAAAACATCTAGATATTCTGTGTTGTGTGCTACCTGATAAGGAATTAGTTCTATTTCATCTTTTTGATAGATCCATTCTTCTCTTTTCAGCATCATACTAACTGACGAATAAACGTCGTAAAATCCACTATTGTGCAAATACTTGAGGATATTTATATTTTCACTGAAAATCGTAAGTGTAATGGTTACATCAACTATTTTGAGCAAATCACATAAATAGAGCATAATTTCGCTAAGACACGCTTCGTTGTCATTTTCTACGACAATATATACTGAATAATCACTGGCATTCTTGGCCGAATATATGAACCCTTCATTATTTCCTATAATATGTTCAAATATAATAAGTGATTTCTCTTTGTTTTGATTGTACTCCTTATACGCAAAATAAGACAATTTGTCTAGGTATACTTTTACCAGATCGGATGTATCAATATTCATTTTTAAATCACCTACAGTCATTCCGTCATATTTGATTTAAATGGTTTTTTATGAGTGGTTTGGCATTCTTGAACTTTGGCCCCTTGTTCTGCTTTTGAATCGGTTCTTTTTAATAATAATAGCACTTAATTTACGCAATTGAAAGCCATGCCAATCAATATCAAAAAATGGCATTTGAAACGGACTTTTTAGACATTATAAACGATTTTGTACGTTTCCAAATGGTTATTCAAATCATTGAGTTTTTTAAGTGATACAAAAACTGCACTTTGAAGTTAACTAGGTTTACAGGAAAAGGAATGCTTTTCGATGTGGGGGTTGAAATCCCACTGGTGAAAGTTGGTGGATTTTAAGTGTTTTCATGTGTTTGATCAAGTTAGAAGATAAGGAAAATCATCAGAAAGAGGTAATCGTTAAAAGGTTGAAACCAGATAAAAAACGCCCAATAAAAGCTCTGAATCGAACCTCTGTAGGGCCATAGTATTTTGGCAGATAGGGGAAAATGTCCCTTTCTGCAAAAAAAAGGTCTGATACAATTGTATCAAACCTATGCTTGCTAAATGTGTAAGACTACCTATTTTGATACAATTACGCACCCTTGTTTATTTTACGACACCCCTAGTGAAGTTTACAGCACCCCTAGAAAAAGAAGCGAACCCCTCTTTTTACTATGCATATAGTTTCATAAACCGCTAATTAAGAACCATACCGGTTGATACCTATAAAAGTGGTATCGCAGACCATCCATTGGAATCCCATTTCAATACACTTATTTATCAAGCAAATAAAGTTTTTGAATACAGTATAGTAACCATACCATTCCAGTTTTTTTCTATTTGATAAGATAATCATTTCGATACATATACCTAGTACAAAATATTAATTAGGCTAAATAGTCCAGGTCGCCAAACCAAATACTCCGTCCATCAAAAGACAGCTGAATGCCATTTTCGTATGAAGCTAAGTCGTCACATATAGTATTTAGTACTTGGCACGAGGTTTCTAATGGTTCCATAGCAATTTTGACATCAAGTGAATATAATACATTCACTGCAAGGTATTGGTATATCTCATCTTGTTCAACATCATCAAGTTTTATAGTGATTACTTCACTATATGATGAGATATAACCCGAAGCTAATGAATCTTTCAGATTGAATGATTCATCGCCTTCTCTTAGTTTGAAATTATCTATCGTAATTAAAAATTTCTTCGAGTATTCTTTCTTGAGTACGAATGAGAAATGATATTCTATCCAGGAACCATCTTCAGCAAAATCAGTAGATAGCAATTGGATTTCATACTCATTCTCAAATGCTGCCAATCCATTTTCGTCATCTGTATAAATAATAGTTGGAGTATTATAGTCGCATGCGGCTAAAACAGAAACGATAATCACAATAATAAATATGAACACGATCCTCTTAAACCGAATATTGTCCATTTTAACACCCTACAAACTGAGTTTGATATCCCGTTAGGAAAAAATCATTAATATCATAATATCTTCGGGATGTATTGTTCCATCCATCTCTAATTTGTAAGAAAACATACTCGTAAATAATGTATATGTTTAGCAGGGGTATAAATTCAGTTTTCTCATATACTTCGTATCCTTCAACATATACAAAGTGATTCCCATATGTAGGATGAAATGCTACGGCCATCATACCTGCCAAACCTGCGTTAATTTTATTCATAATTAGGGTTGATAAAGCAACATTTGTGGTTCCTATGTTTATAAAAGCGTACCCATAATCATGAGCGATATTTTCAACAATAAGTTCTGTTTCCGTTAGAACCCAACTATCAGGTGAATTATTATTAACGGATAATCCTTCTTTTCTAGTAGCAAAGTAGAGAGGACGAAAATCAGTAGCACTTGTGTTTGGATCACCATCCAAATTACTTCTTATTTCATATGTACCCATACTAAGTCTTTGATAAAATAAACTCGTTTCTTCATAAGCGGGCTCATAAAGCGTCATGTAGCTATTACTAGGGATCAACATCATATAGTACTTATTTCTAGCCCAACTTAAATAATAATATGCCGCGACCAATCCACAGTTTCCTTCGGTATTACCGTTTAGGAAATAGACGGATAAATCTTCCATACTTCCATATGAAAATGAAGATATATTGATTGCGTAATCAAATGTTGCCGAATACCTGTCTGTAGCATAATCATATAAATCAGTAATCACCCCACCTACGGTACCATTATAAACCGAATAATCAATAGAACTTTCATATGAAGTGTTCCCGATAATGTCCGACTCATCAGACAAAACTTTAATTTCTTCTCCTTGAATCTCAACACGCAACAGGGATTCGCTAAGTAAAAAACCGTCATAAACATTATACTCCACGGTTCCATTGACTTCTAAATCAAAAAAAGAATAGCCTTTAAATGCGACATCGTAAATTGCATCTTCGCCCACAATCATATATCCATTATCGGCATCAAAGTCTATACAATATCCCAACTCAACTCCTGTTTTTGTGGTTATTTTCATTTTATGTAGACTGTACGACTTGATTTTGTTGTCATAACCATTCAATGAATAATACATATTAACGCCATCAAGGTTGTCTGCAATTAGAATAGCGTTATCGCGTGCTGAGCTAAATTGTCTACTATCAGCTTTAACCGTAAAGCCACAAGCTAGAAAAATAGAGATACTAAGCACACACAGCATAAAGAATTTTTTCATATTATCCTCCAATACAATGTAATAATACGATCAATTAATTATAACCTGCCCCAACGACAATGAAGAACATTTTTTTTAGCCGCTACAAGACAACTAACCGCCTTCTTTTTCGATAACACCTATAGAATAATGATAGTCTTGGTAAGCTACAATTATATAGTAGTTACTTTTTTTCAAGACGTATGCGTTATCATTCCAACATCCCCTTCCCAAGTCGTTTTCAAGATAATCCGGCAAAAACAATTGATTCCTAGTTAGGTTAATAACTTCATTGGATTCAAAAGAAGGAATCTAGATAGGTTACACTGAGTTGGACAGAAAACATATGGACATGTTAGAATGATTTTAAAGCTTCTTTGGTCTTTTTGATTCTTGGGGGAAGGGCGCGCCC
>LBWG01000049.1 GCA_000993535.1 Candidatus Uhrbacteria bacterium GW2011_GWF2_39_13
AAAAATGTGCTTAGCAATGTCTCCAGAAAATCGGGTACATTCCAAATTTCACCGTTATTAGCAGTTGGATTTTAAAGCTGAGATATCAACAGTAATTTCTTTCAACCTTTTGGCAACCTCATCAGGCATATCCTTCTGACATCTACCGCCTAGAATTTCAGATAAGAATTTTTCAATTTCTGCATATCTAGCCATGTTGTTAATGGGTTTAAGATATCCGTGACCTTCATCATCTGCCAGCAAATATCGAACTTTCTTTCCTTTATCTCTCAGTGCGACAACTATTTGATCGGATTCAATTTGTTTGACTCTTGGATCGTTCGCACCTTGTATTACCAAAAGCGGCTTATTCATTTTATCTATGCTAAAGAGCGGACTTGCTTTTTTGAGTATTGCTTTTCCTTCTTCAGTATCGGGATTACCTACCGAGGCATAAAAAGAAGCTTTCAATGATTCCCAATAAGGAGGTATAGATTTCAATAATGTGAACAGATTGCTGGGTCCGCAAACACTAATACCTGCAGTATATAAATCAGGAGTGAAAGCCATACCTGCCAGTGCAGCATACCCTCCGTAGCTACCTCCGTAGATCACAATTTTCTCAGGATCAGCGATTCCTTCTCCGATTAAGTATTTAACTCCCCATGTAATGTCATCTTGCATTAATTTTCCCCACTCCAGATCACCGGCATTCTGAAAGAATTTTCCATAGCCACCACTCGCTCTGAAATTCGGTTGCAATATTGGACAACAGGGTTGAATTCCCAATAATCTCTAAATCCTTTAGGGCCGCCGTGCGGTATTACTACCAAAGGAAGATTTTGTGGTTTTACACCGGATGGGACTGTTAAATAAGCCGGAATTTCCAGTCCGTCACTACTTTTATAGCGAACTGGTTGCATCGGAGATAGGTATTTTTCTAAATTCTTGAGTTCTTGCATTGGAGTATATTGGAAAGTAAGATCTTTCGTTTTTGTATCAAGAAGATATATTTCAGGAGCGTATTTATCTGCTTCAACAGTTACCAGAAGTTTCGAGTAATCTTTTGTATAACTTGTAAAGCTAATCTCACGGTCAGGAAACTTTGATTTCAAATAATTATAGAGCTTTTCCCACTCTTTGTCATGCCAATTGTACTCCATTTTGTCATCAATATAAATTGTTGAAATAATTTTTTTATTTAATCTGTTTATCCAGACTTTATTTATGTTTACCCGATTAATGGGGTCACTTTCAATTTTTTCAGCCTCTTTAGTTACAGGATTAAATAAATATAGAGTGGTAAGATTTACATCGCCTTTATTACTCACTAAATAAAATTTGCTGTTTTCTTCATTGAATTCTATTGTGTAAGCAGTTTCAGAATTATCATTTTGATAGATCGGAACTAAAACATCATCCTTTTTGAAGAGAAAGGTCGTTGTCCCATTCTCATCTCTTTGAAACAGAATTCGCAATTCGTCATTCCAGTCAAATTCGAACAAAGCGATACGATCCTTATTTTCGTAGATTAATTTCAACTCACCGTTTGAAACTCTCAATTTGTAAAGATCATACCATGCCTTATCACGATCATTCAGACCTATCATCATTGTGTCAGGATCTTTGTCATTGATCTTATAGATCCTTGCGGCTATATTCTTGAATGGAGTCAGATTTCTGGTTGCAGGTAATTCCCCTTCACTAACATTCTCGTATGGACTGACTGCAAAAATATTAAGATTTTCATCTCCGTTATGATCTTTTACAAAGACAAGATATTTGCCCTCAGATGTCCAATAAAAGGTTGTCAAAGGTCTCTTGCTGTCTGTAAGCGGACGGGCATTTTCAAAAGAATCATCAGTCTTTTTTACCCAGATATTCATTATCCCGTTGTAAGCTTTAGCAAAAGCAATCCAAACACCATCAGGACTCAGTTTCCCGCTTAATATCTCGGGGTTGCCAAAAAATATCTCACGATCAATTAAAGGTACTTTTTCTTCTTCTATTAATGTTGATAACAGTGGTTTCCTCCTTTACAATCTTTCTGCTAACGGTCATGGTTATACGAATCGTTTTTTATAGCCGGTAAGTTTGACCCTCTTTCAAGAAATATACTCAATGTTTCGTTTTTTACTGAACTATTTTAAGATTAGCAGTATAATCTTCGTCCAAAGCAATAATAAATTACTCACTAGTCCTTTTTTTCCGATTTTTTCGGAAGCTCGCAGTCTTTGATCATTTTTTTATCGGTAGATTTTACTTTTCTTTCGAGCTTTTTCAGATCTTCGGCAGGCGGAAGCGCTTCAGGTTTAATTCCTCTTTCTCCAAGAATACTTCTTACGCTCGCATTGTTCTGAACATGTTCATCTGTTATAGAAGGTTCTCCCTGAAGGTCTTTTTGCTTTACATTATGATTTGTCATTTCTGTAGCAAGATTTTTAGCTGCTATCGTTACGGTGGGCAGGAAGTCTGCTAAAGGTCTGTAGTCAGGCACGTCTAGCTTTTCTTTCATATGTTGGGTAGTATGACCACCAAAAAGTGCTGCATCGCCTTTCGATCTTATTCGGGCGAATCCGCTTTCGTCAACACCTCGTTCATAAATATTTTTTGATAGCTCTGTTTCAGAATCTTTAAGTTTATCTCTTGCAGTGAGCCTTTCATGAAGATTTATCCTTTCTTCAATTATTTCCTGCTTTCTTGTCTGTAAAGCAAAATATGTTTGGGCGAAAGCGATTTCCTCTTTTCTCGGGTCACCGTTCTGTGCTATCAGATAGCAAGCGTATCGTGTTAGCATTATATCATCAATTGGTCGTGAGATACCCGAACCAATGTCAACCATTTTCTTGACGTCACGAAAATGGTTTTGAATTTCAGCACCGCTATTTTCACAAGAAACAACAGCTTTTTGGATTACTTTAAAAAAATTCTCCCATCTTTCATAACCGAGTTCATTCATTAAATCCCTTGCATACCAAAACTCTACTCTTGAATCAGGCTCGGTCTGTGCAATCAAATCAAATGATTCTTTTAATCTTGTTATTGAATTTGTATTCATATTTACCCTCTTTTACTAATCTCAATCTTCTCAATTTTCCTTACTATCCATTTTCCGGACTCATATAGTCTTTGGCTGAGTTCCGACTACCCCGACTTTGGTATATTCTTCCTAGTTATTCTTTGTTTTGAATCCTTTTTTTATCTGCATTTCTTTTCATTAAAAGAATTAAAGCAACACATATAATTATTGAAGAGCCACCCGATTGTCTTAAGTCAACCGATCCTACTCCATCAGTTAAGTAATTCAAAAAATACATCACTGCCGAATATGTAATAAATATAATTGGTAAAATTATGATCACTGCTTTGATATAATCCTTTTTTTTCATAAGCTAATGCCCAAATTTAATTTATCTTCAAGTAATCGTAATACCATAGCTAATTTTCCAGTTCAGTTTTCAGACTCTAAATAACAATGAGAGGAATATAATTATGAAATCACTTTTAATCAATTAAAACAGTCGTTTAATTTTTCGTTTTTATTTTTGGAAAATATCCGCTATATTTCGGTATGATTTAACCGGGGTGATCTTATGAAGATAATCGACGCGCATTTTCACTATTCAAAGATAGCAGCTTTCAAGCTGACTTCAAAAAAATTCAAGATAAACTATTCTAAAGAAGGCTTTATTCGGGAAACGGAAGAGAATCAGGTGGTTGCAGGCGTATGTATGGGGCTGACTGAAACAAAACAGTATAAATTTCCCGACAAGCTGGCTTCTACGCCGATGAATTTTGATCTGGATGAAATGCCCCCTAATTTCTACTTCAGCGCAGGTATAAATCCCGATAAATTGTCCAAAGACAACCTGAATGAGCTTGAGAAAACTATTCAAAGACCCGATTGCGCCGGAATTAAGATCTACGGCGGATATTATCAGTATTATTTTACTGACAAGATCTATGAGCCGGTTTATGAGCTGGCCATGAAGTATGATCTTCCAGTATCTTTCCATACAGGCGACACTTTCAGCGACAACGGGCTGTTAAAATTTTCGCATCCTCTTACGCTGGATGAACTTGCCTGCAGATATCCAACTATGAAGATAGTTATCTGCCATCTCGGTAATCCCTGGGTTATGGATACCGCCGAACTGCTTTATAAGAATGAAAATGTTTACACGGATCTTTCCGGGATCCTGATCGGCGATAAGGCGAGGTTTAATTTGTTCAGTTCTCAGGAACTGTTCATGAATATTTACAAGACCTGTTTTATTTTTGCCAACCGTTACGACAAGCTTCTTTACGGGTCAGACTGGCCCCTCGTCTCCATGAAGATCTATATTGATTTTATTAAACTGATGGTTCCGGAAGAGCATCATCAGAAGGTCTTTTATGATAATGCCCTGAAAGTTTTTAAGAAGATCAAAAATATTTCTTGATTTTTTATTTCTTTTAACTTAAATTTTTGGCTCGTTGCATAAATTTACATAGATAGGTTCCCATACGGCTTGAGAAAGCGGGGCGGATAACCCGGAACTGGCTCTTATCTTTTTAAAAGTAAGCGGCACTTCGCCGGCGAAAGCAGATTGACAAATTTGTTTTCAAGGATTAAAAGTGAAAGGATAAGTGTAAACCACGAATAAAGGAAAATGTTGAAATGAAAAGATATAAATTATAAGTTGTAACTTACTTTAGAAAAACAACTTCCTCTCTGCAGAATATCAATTTTTGCGGTCGAATTCTATTAAAGCATAGTTACAATCCCTTCTAAACAAATACTAATATTTATTTAAGTTTAACTTAACTTAGGGCAAGGTCACAATTATGATCATTGATTTAAGATTACAAAATAATACTTGCATAGTTTTTTCACAATCCGTATATTTTCCGGACAAAGACTATATACAGAATATCGGTCACGCACAAACTCATCCCGTCAACCCACCGGGAGAAAGCGCGCGTATTTTTTATTTGTGCAGCCGAAAAAGATAAATGTTAAAAATGGAGAAAAAAAATGACAGAATTTAAACTCGTAGAGTACAGCCCGAAATATGCGAAAGCGATAGCCGATATGTGGAATGTGAGCAAAGACGGCTGGAACGGCGAAGCGGATCATAAAACGGAAGAAGGCGTTCTTAGAAAAGAAGAGATATCATCCCATTTGAATCTTTATCTCGCGCTTGACGGCGACAAAGTTATAGGTTACTGCAAATTATCAAAATATTTTGCCGAAGAAAATACGCTTTATGTTGACCTATTGAACGTTGACCCCGCATATCACGGTAAGAAAGCCGGAAAGATGCTTGTTAAGAAATCAGTTGAAAGAACTATTGAGCTCGGTTATCCGAGGATCGACCTTTTTACATGGGCAGGCAATACCAAGGCTGTTCCGATGTATAAAAAATGCGGATTTTTCTGGGAGCAGATGGAAGGCGGTTCTACCCATTTAATGAACTTTATACCGACAGTAGTTCAGGCTGAATTATTCAGAGATTTCTTTAAAAAAGCCGACTGGTATGACGATTCAAACCGTAAGATAGAGCTAACTCCCGACGGCGTGTCTGAGAACGGTTTTGACTATCTGACTTATTCATGGCAGAAAAACGGCAAAAACCTTCTCGTTGAATTCGAGAAAACAGGCAGAGGCATCAGGCGTATTGAAACTGATGATTATTCTATTACAGCAAG
>LBWG01000050.1 GCA_000993535.1 Candidatus Uhrbacteria bacterium GW2011_GWF2_39_13
CACATTTATTTTTATTATCGAATTTAGATAAAAGGCTTATTTCTCCTTTTTCTGTGAATTTCAGGGCATTGCTCATTAGGTTCACTAAGATTTGTTGTATTCTTAGCTCATCGCACCTAATAATGGATGGTATTTTTTCATCATACTCATAATGAAAGCCAAGCCCTTTTATTGTGATCAGATGCTCAAACAACTTGACGATATTGTTTAGCGTGTCTTTGAGGTGGACTTCTTTAACGTCAATTTTGAATTTCCCTTTTTCGATCTTTGAAATATCTAAAATATCGCTGAGTAATTTGACCAAAAAGTCGCCATTTTTACGGATGATCTTTACATACTCTTTTTCATCTTCTGTTAGATTTGCTTTTTCTAGTAATTTTGAGTATCCAATGATCGAATTCATGGGTGTTCGAATCTCGTGTGACATGTTCGCAAGAAAAGCGCTTTTTGATTGGCTTGCCGCTTCGGCTATTTCTTTGGCAATAATAAGGGCTTCCTCGGTTTTTCTTTTCTCGGATATATCAGTCATAATAATAACAACACCTTTTAATTTTTTGTCTGCATCTTTAAAAGGGGAGTATTTAGTTAACAAAAATCTAGCGCCATAGCTTGGAAAAATAAACCAGTCTTCATGAGTTACCTCTTTGCCTGTCATGCAAAGGTCTATTTTAGGCTTTATCGCTGTTTCAAATATATTCTTGTCAAATATTTCATTAACAGATTTTCCGAGAATATCATCCTTTTTCAGTTTTCCAAATGCATTCACATAGGCATAATTTACAGCAAGGTATCGATAATTTGTATCTATGAGGGCCATCATATCACTTGAGATCGAAACAATAGAAGCATATCTGGCGACTGATTCTTGAGCAACCCTATGTTCTTTTCTTATTTCAGCTTCTCTCATTTCGCGCTCAATAGCTGAACATAATCTAGCGAGATTATCTTTCATAATATAATCATGCGCACCTTTTTTCATGGCAGCTACTGCTGTTTCTTCGCCTATTGTGCCGGAGACAACTATCATGGGGATATCTAGGCCCATTTTCTTAACCAGGTCTAAAGCCTCAATAGCTCCGAATTGGGGCATCAAGTAATCTATCAAGAGAATATCCCATGCACGTTCAGAAAGCATCATTTCCATTGACTGGCGATCACACACCCGCTCATGAACGGGTTCATATCCACCAGCTTTAAGGTTGGTTAACAACAAAATGCAATCATCTTCAGAGTCTTCTACGATAAGGACTCTAATTTGTTTTGTCATACTTTAAGATCTCTTTTTTAAAACTATTATTAGGGATTTTGTTAAGAACTAGCCAATATAATCCCAATTGTTTTACTGCATCAGCAAATTGTTTAAAATCAACGGGTTTACAAATATAACTGTTGCACCCTTTTTCATATGCTTCGATCATGTCTCTTTCTTCTGTAGAAGAGGTTAGAAGGACTACAGGAAGATTCTTCGTTCTATTATCAGCTCTTATTTTTTCAAGTATCTGCAAGCCACTTACTTTGGGCAGTTTAATATCAAGTAATATAACGGCGGGGATATCTTTAATATCACGTTGAGCGTATTTCCCCTGGCAAAAAATATACTCTAATGCATCTGCCCCATCATCGATAACTACTACTTGATTTGCAATATTATTGGCTTCAAGGGACATTTTTGTTAATTTTGCATCATCTTCATTGTCCTCAATTAGTAGAATGATCTTTTCCATGTTAGCTTCCCCATATTTCAATGAATTTAAAGAATTGTTAAAGTTCTGTGCTTAAGAAAGAAACATTTTAACCTGTACTATTTTTAAATGAAAAATAGAATGTTGCCCCCCTATCTGGTTCTGACTCGGCCCATATTTTTCCATCGTGAAGGACAATGATCCTTTTTACGATAGCTAGGCCGATGCCTAATCCCGGAAACTCTTTGGGCCCATGCAAGCGCTGAAAAGCTTCAAATAATTTATCTTTATATTCCATATTGAACCCGCTTCCGTTATCCCGCACAAAAAAAACAGTTTCATTTTCTATTCTTTTAGACCCGACTTCTATTGTTGGACTATCGACTTTTTCGGTGAACTTCCAGGCGTTACCGATAATGTTCTCAAGAACAAGTGTTATTAGTTCTTCATCCGCTAAAACAGTTAATCCATCTTCAATTATAAATTCAACCTTCCTGTTAGGCTCATGATCTTTAAGGCTTTCAGCGATTCTTTTTGCGATGGAGCTCATGTCAATATTAACTGCAAGCGGCTTGTTTTGTGTTATCTGTGACAGCCTTAACAAAGAATCAATGATCTTCCCCATTCGAAGAGCACTGTTATTTATTCTTTCCAATAGATCTATATCTTCTGCAGGTAAAGAATTTGTATATTTGTCAATAAGTAGTGTGCTAAAACCGCTTAAACTTCTTAAAGGGGTCCTTAGGTCATGAGATACAGAATAGTTAAAAGCCTTAAGGTCTTTGTTCAGTAATTCCAGTTCTGCTGTTCTTTCTTTAACTTTGATCTCGAGTGTCCTGTTTGCTTCCTCAAGCTCTTGTTGCACCTTCTTGCGTATTGTAATGTCTCTTCCATAAACATTTACATATTCTCCTTCTTTTGTCGGAGCAATTATAAATTCAAATATTCTATCGCGTATTTTTGTTTCAAAAGAGCTAATAGCGTTTGAGTCGAGAGCTTTGTTAATTTCATGTTTCCATAGATCAGATAGTATTGGTTCAACAGCATTTCCCTCAAAATATAAACAACTATCTGCTGCATTATTTTTATAAATGATCTTAGCGTTTCTTTGTAAACGAAGAACTGGATTAGGGTTTTCTTTCGGGAATTTTGCAAGATCTCTTGATTCAATTTCGGCTTTCTTTCGTAATTCGATCTCCATTAGCAGTGCTTTTGTTTTTATTTTTATTTCAGCGCGTGAAATGAAAAATAGAATTAACAAGATGATTATTATTGCTGGTATAACAACTGGAAGAGTATAAGCTATCGCTTCTTTAATAGTATATTTTTTTTCTTTCAAAGGGATAAACCATTTATTATGTAGTCTTTCAAAAGTCCCATCCTTCATAACTTTTGATAAGCCTTTGTTGAGAGTTTTCAGCAATTCTATGTTCCCTTCTTTAACAGCAAAAGAAAAATCTTGTCTAAATCCTAATATTTCGTATTCCAGTGGCACAATGTTGGTAATGCCAAGATGTTTGATTAAGTACAGACCCATGATCTCTTGAGCGATCACTGCATCATGTTTGCCTGCAGCAAGTAATTTCATTGCATCAGAGTATGTTTCTACCGAGATAATATGTGGAGAGATACGCTGTCGCAAGGCATATTCTTCAGCATTGTCACCCTTCATGACAATGATCTCTTTGTCAGCAAGGTCAGCAATATCTTTAATTCGAATATCATCTTTTCTTAAAAAAATAGCCCCATTCATGTGCAGATATGTAAAAGTGAAATCAAAGATCAGTTCTCTCTCAGGGGTTACTCCTACCAAAGGTAAAACATCGATATTGCCTTCTTTTAAAGAATCTTTTAAGTCACCCCATGCCCCAATCTGAAACTCTACGTCAAGATTCACTGCCTTCAAAGCCGCTCTTAAAAGTTCTACGGAAAAACCGTCAGCCTTGCCATTAGTTACAATACAAAAAGGAGGGTAATCAAATTCTGAGCCGGCTTTAATGATTAATCTCTCATCAGCGCAAAGTTCAAAGGGCCCAATACATAGGAATATTGTAAAAAACATTATGAAAAGATAAGATTTATTTAAGCGCTTCATTTTTTATCACCGAGATATTTATAAAAAAGATATATTGATCTCAAAGGAATGTTATGTCCCGATCGGTTTAAAATAAAAGGTCGTGCCTTTGTTTAATTCTGATTCAACCCATATTTTGGATCCATGAAGATTCATGATCCTTTTCACGGTAGCTAATCCTATCCCAAGGCCTGGATATTCGTTCTCTTTATGCAAACGCTGAAAAGCGATAAATATTTTATCTGCATAGCCCATATCAAAACCGCAGCCATTGTCTTTTATGAAGAATATGGCCTCATTTTCAGGTCTAATGCTTCCAATCTCAATCCTTGGATCAGTGACTTTAGATGTGAATTTCCACGCATTGTCTATTAAATTCTCTAAGGCTATATTTAAAAGCTTTTTGTCGCCATAAAAGAACAGGCCTTTTTCTATTACAACTTCAATAGTATGTTCTGGATGATCTGATCTCAATGTCTTTAAAATATTTGTTGCCAGGTCACTTATATTAATTTTGCTTTTTACAAGATTTCTACGGCTTATCCTCGAGATCTCAAGCAGGGAATCTACAAGGTCTTTCATGCGGGCAGCGCCTTTTATTATTCTGTTAAGATGGTCTTTTGATTCATCATTTAGCGTATTTTCATTGTTTTTTAAAAGTATTTTGCTGAAACCCTCCATGCTCCGTAGAGAAACAGAATAATTAAATGCGTCTAGTTCGGCATTCACTGCCTCTAGTGTAATAGTCCTTTCTTTGACCAGTTCTTCAAGATTTTTATTGAGGTCAGCTATTTCTTGTTCAGCTTTCTTACGTTCGGTAATATCGTGCGCGATGTTCAAAATCCTTAAGACCTCGCCAGATTCATTAAACTCTAAATTGATCGTCCAATGCATTTCAAATATTTGGCCATTCTTATTGACCTGGCGGTTCTGGTAAGTTATGTGCTTTTTCTTTTGGGTTATCCATCCTTCAAATGCTTTTTTGGTTTTTTCTTGGTCTTCAGGATGAATAAAATTAAAAGCAGACAATCCAACACACTCTTCAGGGCTTAGTCCCCATATTTTATTTGATGTGTGATTAACAAAAGTAAAAAGACCATTTGCATCTACTTGGGTTATCAGGTCGTCTGTCCCATCAACTATCGTGTGGTAACTATGTTCAGAGTCAGTAAAAGCCTTTTCGGCGCGAAGGCTCTTTCTGTAGCAAATAATAAAAGACCAATATAAAAGAGCCAATGAGATCGGAATTAAAATGCCGCTAATAATGATCAAACTAAAAAATACAGGTTTTAGGCCTGAGTTAATTTCTTTTAATAAGGCTTCTTTTGAACGGTGAACACCTACAACCCATTTTTTTTGAGGAACAGGTGCGAAAGCTGCAATTTGAGCATCGCCAGAGCTAGATATATAGCCACCAACATATTCTTTTTGTGTTTTTACAAGGTCACCCAAAGAGCCATATTTTTGTTCGGTTTTATCTAACAGCAAATTATGATCAACAATGCTTCCAACAGAACTTGGAACGCTTGTATGCAGGAGCAACTTACTATCTTCATTAACAATGCACAAATGTTCATCACTCGGTCTGTTTTTGATTGTATTCCATTCGCTTTCCAAAGAATGTAAAATTTCGTTATCTGACATATTAGAATGTGTCCCAATATTTAAAGCTATCATTCCGGCAATTTGTGAATAAAAATTATAATATTGGGTTAGTGTATCATTTATCGTTTTTTGATATGAAAAAGTTGAAACTAATACTGCTGCTCCAATAGAAAAGGCAGATAAAATAAAAGCTAATTTGTTTAACCCCAATTCTTTTTGCATGTTTTCTTTTGAAGAGTTTTGTCTTGCAGACTTCTTGGCTGGTCTTTTGTCATCTCGATATGAGGGATTTTTCACATTGGGTTCCTATAAAAAAGTATTCTTAATAATAAAACGATTATATTACCATTCAGTACCTAATACATAATATGTATTTATCTTCCCTTAGTCAACCCATATAATGGCCAACCGTTTATTAGAGAGTAGCTGCTATTCCTTTTTCCAGGAGTTGATTGTTCAGGAAGATGCCGTGTTCAGCAATTTCATTGGAGGTGCTATCCCATTTCATGTAAAAAACATCGGCTACGAAGCGTCCGAATATGTCCGTGCTGTATGATTTTACGATTTTGAATTCACAATTTCTTGCGTCATGATCCTACCTTCCTTAGAAAAAGAGTTAATAATAGCCTCTGTTACTATTATTTACGCCAAAAGGTCTTTGACAGCTGCCAGAAGTTCTTCATTTGAAAAAGGTTTCTTTAAAGTATGTTTTACATTGGAGATCAATGAAACTGCTTTAAGATAATTTTGGGCTTCGACTTTGCCACCTCCTGAAATAGCGATAATTTTCACATGGGGGAAGTCGCGCTCAAGTTCAAAAATAGTTTCAACGCCTTCTTTGTTAGGCATGATAATATCCGTTATTACAAGCGGGGTAGGGCTGCTTCGGAATATTCTTAATCCTTCTTCTCCGTCACAAGCGGTTATAACCTCATAACCTTTTCTTTCCAAAATATGTGTTAATGTCTCTCGCATAGAGTCATTATCTTCTATTAGAAGTATTTGGGCCATGATATGTCTCCGTTCAATAAGGGCATTTGATAATATTAACTGACAAGTTTTTTTATGGCCTGCAAGAGCTCTTCATTTGAAAAAGGTTTTTTGATCGCCGTATCTACTTTTAAGAACTTTGATGCGTTAAGGTATTGCTCCGCCTCTAATGCGCCGCCGCCGGAAATTGCAATGATCTTTAAATTAGGTGCGGTTTGCTTGAGGTCCACTATTGTTCGTAGTCCTCCTTTATTCGGCATAAGGATATCTGTAATGACCAAGTCAGGCTGGACATTATGGAACAACCTGGTTCCTTCGTCTCCGTCAACCGCAGTTGTCACTTCATATCCTTTTCTTTTAAGCAGTTCTTCTAAGGTCTCCCTCATGGCCAGATCATCTTCTATTAAAAGTATTTTTATCATTTAAATCCTCCTTTGTTTTTATCCTTTCTAAACCCGCGGTAACAGGATAGTGAATGTTGTCCCCTCATTCATCTCACTTTCCACATAGATAACTCCGCCGTAACCGGTAATTATCCCATGAACCATTGAAAGGCCAAGCCCGGTGCCTTTTCCAATTTCTTTTGTTGTGAAGAAAGGCTCGAATATATGCTCAATATCTTCTTTGTTAATGCCCTTACCGTTATCTTTGACGTAAATCTTAATGTGCTCCCCTTCTTTTAGAGGAATATGTTTTAAGGTAAGAGCTTGATC
>LBWG01000051.1 GCA_000993535.1 Candidatus Uhrbacteria bacterium GW2011_GWF2_39_13
TATCTTTGTGATATCACCCTGAAGGTTTTTACCGTAGTAATAATCCGAACCGTTGTAGTTGAAGCCTGTTACTCCTGACTCGTCGTAGAAGTAGTAAAGTGTTGTATTTTCCCCACCTGATATGGTTTCTTTGATGATTTTTGATCCATCAAGAACATAATCGTAATTTGTGGTATACATTATGTCGAGATCAGTATAATCCTTGTGTGTTCTAATGCCGGCACTATTATATTTGCAATTTATATAATAAATAGAATCTTTGGATAAAGCGTTAAGATTTCTACCTTGCCAAGTTAAGCTATAACCATTTCTCCATTTGTTTGGATTACCAATATTATCATATGTAATTGTTGTGGAACCAATCGAAGTTAATAAGTCTCTCCAGATGGTATCATTATAAGCATAATTTACAACTGTCGGAGTACCGCTTACAGCAGCACCGGGAGCGACATAATTATATGTTGACTTCGAATCTATATTACAATAATCATTGTACGACACATATGATAAACGTTCCACCGGTAAGTATTCACGAAATTCTTTATGTTGTAACGAGCAACGGATTTGTTGCCACAAATCAAAGCAGGGAGTAACCTATGACCCCTTTTTACTTTCCAAAAAAGAGTTGAGCCCGACCCGAAGGCCGGGCTGTTTGTGGTTGAGGTTTTGGTATGCGGAAACAATTGATACTATTTTTCTAATGACTTGATGTATTCAATTTCATCTCTTACCCATTGTTTATTTTTTTCTAAAAGCGAATTAAATACATCTTGTGTATAATACTCCTGTGGAGTATATGTGTTGTTTCGTCCTTGAACGACGTGCGGACAATCATCTGGCAAGCCCAAAGAAACCCATGTGTCGGTTAATTCTAATAGTCCGTTGAAATAATCATTCGGTAATGTTTCCAATGCTTCAAGAACCACATACACTCTTAATTTTCGTTGTTGAATTGATTGTTCTACATTTTCATCTCGTGCTAACTTCTCTAAAATCTCACAAAATTCCATTTCATCTTCTGGACTGATAAGTTGCACAATCAATTCATAGTCGGATTCCATTGTTTCAACAAGGCATTCGGTATATTGAGAGATAGCGTTAGAAGAAATCAATTTTGGAAGAAAATCTTGACCTTCATAACCAATTTTCAACAATGTCCAATTGATTTTGAATCCTATCGCTTGTAACTTTTGTATAATGTTATTTAATAATTGGGATTCCATTCATTCCGCCTCCTTTTACAAACATTCTATGAGTTACTTGCCCTGCTTGAACAATCCACTCAAACCTCCCGGCAACTCCATTTAGTGCCCCTTGTAATTGATACAAAGTTGCATTATTCAAAGGTGTTTGCGTGGCATATCCCGCATAATTATCGACAATGTTTGAAAACGCATGATGAGCATCCGATTGTAATGCACTTCCAACTCTTTCTAAGTTAATGATTTTATTTTGAACGAACTCGAACACTTTTTGCGCTCCCTTCGCGGTTGCCGTTGAAGTTGCCGCAACTTCCGCAGCAACAGGTGCAACATAGAGTGGAGCACTAACAGCAATGGGAGCAGCAGCAGCAACAATAGCTACGCTGCCGGCAGTGACTACAGAGCTAGCTGCAACGAAATTGTATGCAGTCATACCGTACGAAACTTTTAGTTCAATTTCCCACTCAAGACTTCCCACAGGCGTAGCTGGACCGCTCGCTAAATACTCTTGATGTTCTTTATACGCTTTACAAGTATAGCAATCCCCAAGCCCCAAGTAATGCCAGCAAGTGCCATCAGGGTCGTGGCGATTGACAGGATTGTTTCCACAGTATTGGTACAAATTGAATCCAGTCATACCCTCTTGTGGGTTCAACTGTTTATCCGCATTTAGGAATCTTGAAGTTACAGGGTCATAATATCTGCTGTTAAGGTAATACCAGCCGGTTTCGGTGTCGTAATAATACGAGCGGTAGCGGAAGGGGTTTGCCTGTCCGACTGTGGATGCGAGTGAGCCGCCTATGGAGATTATTTTGCCCCATGCGTCATAGGTATAGCTTGTAACTTCATTGCCGAACCAGTCGTATATCTTTGTGATATCACCCTGAAGGTTTTTACCGTAGTAATAATCCGAACCGTTGTAGTTGAAGCCTGTTACTCCTGACTCGTCGAACCAGTTCGGGTCTCTCTGATGATTTTCGAGCCGTCAAGTACGTAAAAGGAGGAATTCGACACGCCCGTGGTCATATCATAATAATTCTTGTAGGTACGGATGCCGGCGGAGTTATATTTAAATTCCATTCCGCTCATCGGTGCTGCGTCAAAACCGATATATTTTAAGCTTCTGCCTTCCCAAGTCAGGGAATAAGCGTTTCTCCAGTTCAGCGGATTACCAATATTATCATAAGTTATTGCCGTTCCGTTGAGGTTGGTAAGCAGGTCGCCCCAGTTGGAATTCTGGTAGAAATACGCTTCCGCGTCCAAAAGCGGTACGCCGACAAGCGAACCTGTTGTAATATTCCCCGCACTGTTATACCTGAATACATACGTGCGGTTTGCATATACATTGTTCTCCCTTGTAAGCTGACCAAGAGCGTCATATTCATATGATTGCTTTTGAACTCCGTTTTCGCTGACTGTAAGGATATTGCCGACATTGTCATAGGTATAGTTATAATAAGTATCGGTTGCGCTTCCTTCGTTATTAATACGAAGCTCAGATATTAATGCGGTTGTTTTGCTTGAATCGACGCCTGTTTTATATGTGTAGCTTATAGAATAAGCGTTGCTTAAAGCTTTGCTTGAAACTCGATCAAATGCGTCATAGTTATAGGTTATGGTTTTGTCATTGGGGAGGTTATACTGAGATATCAAACTTGAGTTGTTGTTATACTGGATTGAATAATTCAACAAATCATTATTTGAAAATGTATAACTTGAATTTGAAGCACGTCCGTAGGAATCAAATAAGTTTTCGGTAACCATAACTAACGTGCCGGAGGTTGTTTTTTCGGCTGCCCGTATAAGTCTTCCGAGCGAATCGTACTCGTAGGTATAAGTCTTGCTGTTTACAAGGTCGGTGCTGCTGTAAAGCTGACCGCTTACATTGTAAGTAAATTTGAACTTTTCCACTCCATTATACTTAATGGCTATCACTCTGTTAAGCTCGTCATATACATTTTCTGTATAAAATCCGTTGCCATACTCTGTTTTTGTTATCTTACCATTATTTGTTGCATAAGTATATGTTGCAAGAGTTGATGACATTCCGTAAACGCCTACACTGGAAGTATTACCATATATATCGTATGTCATGTTATAGGTAGTTCCCGCAGTTATTATCTGGCTGAGACGGTTTTGTGAATAGCTGTAGCTGACCTTTTTCTCGCCGGAGTCTATAACACTGTCACAATCTGTATCAAGATAAAAATCTGTTACCCTGTCACGGCTGTCGTATTTATACGCTATTCTGCTTGCATTTGCATCCTGAACAAAATTCAACAGACCGGTTGCGGTGCTGTAGTTATAATCGGTAACTTTTCCTCTTGCATCGGTGGAATTATTCAGATAATTACCGTAATAATCATATGTAGATGAATTCGTAAGGCTGACACCTGATGCAGCTGAGCTTGTTGTTGTGCTTCCTGTGACATTTCCATAACTGTCATATGTGTATGATGTAGTTATTGTTTTGCTTGCTATGCTTGATTTTCTGATTGTGTTTACAAGGTGAGCACTAACTCCGCCGACTTGCAGATAATCATATTCGTATCTTTGGCCTACAATATTAGTATAACTTGCTAAATCAACATTGTTAGCATCATAAACCGTATTTGATTTATTGCCTTCTGCATTTGTAACAGTATCTATATTGCCTTCATCGTTGTAGGTATAAGTCTGCGCAGGCTCCATTGTGAGCGAAATGTTGTCGAAATAAGCAGTATTGACATTTTTATAATATTTACAAAAAACGTTAATAGAAGTTATTGTAGCAGCAGTCTCATTCTTCGGAACGATTGCTCCGGATGCAAATTGCCATCCGTTGTAATCAGGATTAAATTTAACATATTGTGAGTTGTATGTTCCGTCGCTATAACTTATACGTGCTTCCAGTTCAAAGTTACGTGTGGTATCTTTATCTAAAGATGCGGAGCTCGCCATAGCCCAGCCCGAAAGTACAAAGGTAGTATTTATCGGGACATTTAGTACATTTGACTGGAAAGTCTGACGTGATCCGGTAGGATTGCCGGTGAACATCATTACCTGGCCGTGAGTACTGCCCGTCAGATTAATATAGGAACCACCATACAATAAATTCCAGTCCTGCTGAAGCTCGAAGCTGCCGTTATTGATTATATTGAATGCTGATGGAGCATTGCCTTTTTCAAGCTGTATGCAGTCAAAATAGGCGTTTCCGATCGCTCCTAGAAGATTAAGCTCGGCAGTATATGTTCCGCTTGATGCGAAATCTTTCGTAACGCTAATTCGCTGCCAGCCGTTTTGTATTCCTGTGTTTGTTGTGCCTGTTACTTTATCGCTTGTTGTGCCGGACAAAGTAAGATAAGCACCGCCGGTTCCGCTTGTAAACGCTGTTTTTACATATGCGGATAATGTATATTTACCAGCAGTCGGAATGATTACACTCTGTGAAAATTTAGCGAAACCGGTTGTATTTGAAGAATATGTTCTGAACGAGTAATTGCCCATATATTTTTGGGAGCTCGTTACTTCTGTTATCTGATAAGTTATGTCGGTGCAACTTTGCGTCCAATATGATGCTGATTCTGCTCCGCTGTTTTTGACTAAATTCATCGCAGGTGTGCCGGCTACAGAATCCTTTGTAATGGTGTTTACTTTTTTAGAACCATCGTTTATATCCACTGCTTCGTATACAGCATTGCTTGTTCCGTAAATTGTACTGCCGTCAAGGTTGGAGCTGTACGCACAGATGGTCCTTCCGTTATTATCAAAGATATATGTCGTCAATATATCATCGCTGTTGTTGTAAATGTCATCTTTACCGCGTGTTCTTACAGAAGTTTTTTTGTAATCATAAATAAAGCCGATCTTCTGACCTTCAGCCTCCGATAATGTTTTTTCAGTAACAGTAGATACCTGATATGTCTTGTTAACAATAGCATCGTTTGCTACTGAATATGAATAACTTACTTTGGATCCCGTATCTCCATCCCAAACACAGTTTAATCTGCCATCGCTGAAATATTCGTAATATGAATATGCGCCACTGTTATACTGTATTTTTCTCAGATATCCGGCATTGGAAGTAGAATAGCCATCATTGTAATTTGGTGAATAATAATATTCGACATAATCACCTGACTGAGAATTTGTTACTCTGTATAAAGCATTATTAAGGTTGTAAGAGAAAGAAAGCTGAGTAATATAACTGCCCGATCCTGCAGGCTTATACTGAATTGACGTAAGTCGGTTGGAGGTATAAACAAACGATTTCTCGTTGCCCATTATATCCCTTATATAAGTTATATAACCGCTGGAATTGAATGTCTTTTTATTGCCATAATCATCAACCATAGTATATCTTTCCGGTATACTGCCGGTATTCTTGGTTATGGTAAGACCGTAGCCATCCTCGCTAATATATTGACCTGCGGTATTAAAATCATTGAAATACAGCTCTGTCCCGTCGGCGTCGCTGTAACAGAACCAGGTATCGTAGTTTAGTGTTCGTTCAATTATCGTTTCCTGTACGCTTAATTTCCAGCCCTTACCTACCTTCATATTTGTAAAAGAAGCGGTATAAGGTCCACTTGCTGTATATGTAAAATCAGTATTAGCAAGTTCCGTATTGAAAACATGATCTACTGATACAGGAAGTATTGAGCCGTTAGTGGATATATCGCCATGTGCGAATACGAGATTTCCTGTAAAGTCATTTACATATCCCGTTCCGGCATTGCCTGCGCCGTGGGAAGTATATGACCATCTGCTCTCTAATCCTTTTGTATCACGGTATGATATTATGTATATCGGAAAAGCTCCGTTGTATGAGTGATTTGCTGTTGTAAATTCTACACGGTTATTTATCGTTGAATTAATTACTCTTAAGGCAACGCCGTTTGCGCTTGTTATTCCTGGTTCAAGCTTTTTGGAATACCAATCCTGTGTAATCGATGTTATATCGAAATAACATGCTGTATCATAATCATTTATATTTGAAACGGCATTTATATTCTGGTAATCCAACACTGTCGTATCAATTGTTGGTTTTGTATTCCATGTTACTTCATATGATTCCCATGGACTTGTAACAGCATAAGCACCGATATTAACCGATGTTGTATAACTATAGACAAATAATCCGAGCTTTGCATCTACAACTACACTTGCTTTGGGAATCTCGGGTAATTGTCTTATTCCGACAAGAGATATATATTCATGTCCTGATTGATATCCTGTGTATGAACATTCACTTCCGCCATATATTGATGTCGGATATGCTGACGTAATATATGTATCTTTAACATTACTGTAAACGGTTTGATTCGTTCTCCAAATAGTCGGATCAACTGTAACAGGAAATGCTCTGCCATCAGCGTTGATCCAGTCAGCGTCCGCTGTAACGATAAGCGAATATGACATATCTTCTTTTTGCTCCAGCGAATACTTCACCGCATCGGAATATTCACCGTTCGCGTCAAACATATATCCGGCGGGGATAGTAAAGATTATTTCCTTGGATGCATTATCATGAAGAGAAATTGATCCA
>LBWG01000052.1 GCA_000993535.1 Candidatus Uhrbacteria bacterium GW2011_GWF2_39_13
GCCGTCTTTGGATACTTCAATAATTCCGGCTAATGAATTGTTCGTTAAATGAAAATTCACTCCGGTTGTTTCTTCATCAGGATTTACAGTTATGTTTTCGACCGTCTGTGATTCATGAGCGCTTAAATTGGCAGTTATGTTATAAACTCCGGGAGCCATATTTAGAACATAATCTCCCGTTGGTAAAGGGCGGCATATTTCATCTCCGGACTCGATCCAAACGCTTTCCATAGTCCCAAGTCCTTCATCCAAAGTCACTGTTCCGGATACTGTTCCATAGCCAGATAGATTGAATGGCATCCAGCCCATATCAGCGATTGTACCGTCAGGATCCGGTTCAGATACAGGATCACCGCTGTTAATGCATGGCGATTGAAACTGAAGGCCGAAAGTTTCCAAGTTTTTGAATTTAGGATTTATAGAAATATTTCCTTCTCCTTCCGTGGCTTCATTGAAGTTGCAGTATGAAATGTTCATCAAACTGCTTTTAAAATGCGAAGAATCGATTGCTAAACCCTGAAAATTAACGTCAGACCAGATTATTGAGTTCTTCATAGTTAACTGACTTTCATAAACAGCCATGGTCGATCCGGATGTACTGGTATTGTAAAAAGTACATTTATTTATTTCCGCATCGCTATTTATAATACTTATTATATCTCCTTCACCAAAATCTACATTGTTGGTGTATAAGAGATTTTTTGTGATTTTTATACCGCCGGAACTCATAACACTGATACCTGCTCCATAAGCTACACCGTACCCGCTGTTTGTGGTGTGTTTTGTAATAATGTTATTTAAAATTTCAACTGAAGCTGATGAATCTACCGCGATACCCCCGCCGTAATAAGCGCCGTCATTGTTAATTATTTTGTTGTTATAAATAGTTGAACTGGAATGTTTTAGATATATTCCGCATCCTTCACCGTACCAGCCCATCTGATTATCTTTGATTATGTTGTCTGAAATGACCGGACTGCTGCTTAATATTCTGATGCCTGATCCATAGGAAGAATAACCGTTCATTATTGTAAACCCGATCAGTTTCGCATCCGCAGATTCTCCATTAGATATATTGACGACCCTTCCTGCTCCGCCGCCGTTTATTATCGTCTGGCTGGTGTATGATGTGTCTCTTGTTGTGAGGAAAAGGGACGCGAGAGTTATGTTTTTGCCTGAAAAATTAATATTCTCATAATATACACCCGGGCTGACAAGCACTGTATCTGTGTGTGCAGAGTTGTTGATTCCTTCCTGAATTGTGCCGAAATCGCCGGGAACGCTTATGACTTTTCCGTAAACAATTACAGCTGTCATAATAACTATAACCGATATTTGCTTTATCATACTTAACCTCCACCTTTTCACTTCAACATTATCATTTTTCTGCTTTGAACAACTTTGTCGTCAACTTTAAGATTATAGATATAAATCCCTGATGTCAGGTCTCCTGCTTTGAATTCGGTCTTATGAATCCCTTTTTCCATCTTACCCTTCACGAGCTCTTTTACGAGTTGTCCGTTCAGGTTAAAAACATTCAGTTCAACATTCCCTGCTTGACTAAGAGCATATCTTATCGTCGTAACTGGATTGAACGGGTTCGGGTAGTTCTGGTGGAGCTCGGTTGTCTGCGGAAGGAACGGACTTTCGATCTCTGTACCGTTCTCGTCTGTCTTGATTATCCACATATCTTTACCGTAGCCTGCTAAAATATAGCCTCCATCCAATGTTTGCTGAACGAAAGAAGGTCTATCGTCGCCTGCTCCCCCAAAAGTCTTTTCCCAAATCTCATTTCCTTCAGAATCTACTTTGATCAGCCATGCTTGGGCTATGCTATACATATAGCTGTAACCCGTTAAAATATACCCGCCGTCAGAACTCAGATCTATGCTTTGTCCTATATAATTCGGAATATTACCGCCGATACTGCCGTATACTTTACTCCACTCCAATTCACCGTTCGCATCAGTTTTTATTAACCATGCCACATCAGCATAATCCATCTGACCGGTTTTTCCTAAAATCACAAAACCGCCGTCTGATGACTGCTTAACTGAATATCCCTGCGAGATCATTCCTCCGTAATTTTTATTCCATACTTCATTTCCCAAAGAATCAGTTTTAACCAATATCAGATGTTCATCGTCGTACCCGGTAAAAACAAATCCCTTATCTTCAGTCTGAATTAATGATCTTGCCTGTCCCGGTCCAAGATCGTAATTTATCCATTCTTCCTTACCTTCAGAATCCAATTTCACAAACGCTATCATTCCGAAATTATCTCCAACTACCGCGTATCCGTTATCTTCTGTCTGGATCATATCGTACGCTACGCTGCTGACCGAACTGTCATAACCAAAGCGATAATCCCACTGTTTTACTCCGGAAGAATCTGTTTTAAGAACATAGATCAAAGTGTGAAAAGCATGATTGAGACCCACAAGACAACCTGCGACTGTATACCCTCCGTCTTTTGTTTCTATAGCAGAATAGCCTTCATTGGGCATATCTTCAATTGTAATGCCTGTTACTTTCTTATCCCATTCATATTCGCCGTAGCTGTTTAATTTCTTCATTGTCATAAAAGTATATATCTGACTTGAAGAGTCTGCTGCGACCGAGTCCGACCTGCATCCTGCAATGTATCCGCCGTCGGTAGTCTGTCTTATCGAATTTGCATTATCATCACCGGTACCGCCGAAGGTTCTCTCGAAGGTGATCACTGAATAGCCTGATATTGTAAATAATAAGACCACAAAAACAATATTTTTCATATTATGTTACCTCTTATTTTAACATCATCATTTTTCTGCTTTGAACAGCTTTGCCATCAACACTCAGCTTATAGAAATATATCCCTGAATTCAATCCTTCACCATTGAAATTTACCGAATGATTTCCCGCAGTTTTCTTTTCGTTCGCAAGTGTACGAACCAACTCGCCTTTCGTGTTGAAAACTGACAGCATGACCAATCCTTCGGTTTTGAGTGAGTAACTGATCTCAGTTGACGGATTGAACGGGTTAGGATAGTTTTGGCGGAGCTCAGCTGTCTGAGGCAGGAACGGGCTTGTCTTGATTATCCACGTATCTTTTCCGCCTGCTCCGAATGAATCTGTATAGCCTGCCAAAATATATCCACCGTCAGCAGTTTGCTGAACGGAATTTGCGACATCATCGCCTGATCCTCCGAATGTGTGTTCCCAGAGAACATTTCCGTCTGTATCCGTTTTAAACAGCCATACTTCCTTCCCTTCGCTGCCGAAAGATTCTGTCATACCTGTAATAATGAGATTCCCGTCAGATGTTACATTAACAGATGATGCAGTATCATCAGCTGTGCCCCCATAAGTTTTATTCCATATCTCATTACCCAGAGAATCAGACTTTATCAAATAAATATCTTTTCCACCATTGCCAATTATCAAGATCTAAGACCGAAAAAGCTTCTTCATTTAACACAGAACCGAAATATTTTGTCCAGATTTCATTGCCGAGTGAATCGGTTCGTGTGACTGAAAGATCATATGATTCGTTATCGTAATCATAAGTGTTTCCCGCAATCAAATAACCGCTGTTATATTTAATTATTGACCTACCTGATGAAGTGTTAAGATAATATTTATTCCACTCTTCATTACCGAGAGAGTCAAGTTTTACAATTCCTGATTCAAAATAATATATACCCGTGAGGGCATACCCTCCATCTTCTGTTTGAAGAACATCGTATGAAGTGCAACCCATACCATCATCTGGAAATTTATAATCCCATTCCTTTTCACCGTACTGATCAGTCTTATAAATCCAAATACTTTCATGAAATCCGTGCGAATAATATACATACCTGCCTGCCAGAACATATCCGCCGTCATCTGTTTGTCTGATCTTATATCCTTCATTTTGGAAAGAATGCACTTTTTTACTCCATTCTTCAGAACCGAAAGGATCTAGTTTAAGGATAGAAATATATGAAACAGATGATGAATCCGTACCGTAACCTGTAACAATATACCCGCCGTCAGATGTTTGGGCTATAGAATTAGCAGATCCATCATAACCATCCCCAAACGTTTTCTCAAATGTAGTAACAGAATAAGATAAAAAGGAAACCAAAAACAGCGTTAAGAACTTTAATTTTCTCATGACTAACCTCAAATTCTTATTTTAACATAATCATTTTTCTGCTTTGAACGGTTTTACCGTCCACAATGAGCCTATAGATATAAATACCTTCTCCGTTATAATTAACCGAATGATTTCCGGCGGATTCCTTACCATTCACAAGTGAGCTGATAAGCTCACCCTTCGTGTTAAAAACCGACAGCGTGACCATCCCTTCGCTCTTAAGCGAGTAGCTGATCTCAGTGTGCGGATTAAAAGGGTTCGGGTAGTTCTGGTGAAGTTCGGTAGCACAAGGAATGGCGGCATCTTCGATGCCTACCGTACCTGTAGCCATATAAATACCTTGATCAGTGCCTATCAGGAAATTGGGCGTGTATATCGGATACTGCGGAGAGATACAGTTGATTTTAGTTATATCTAGATCATGACTTATATTAAACGGCGGACTACCGTCAAAAGGAACTGCGGTTAATTCGGCACTGTTCTTTCTGGTCACTATGTATGAATCAATGTGCTCAGTGATCAGATCGGCTTCAGCAACATAGGCAACAAGCTCGAATCCTGTTATCGTGCTGTCATTGTATAGAACTTTATATAAACCGTCCGAATAAGAACCTGAACCTATAGTGATCAGGACTTCATTTTTATATGGCGTATTTCTGATATAAACATCGTTAATATTTTCCATTCCGGTATTTAAAGAATCAAATGAATCCATCGTACCCATAAATAGTACATCGTTTGCAACCCGCGGTACATCTGCGGCAATAAATAAAGTGCCGTCATATTTTTCTTCAATATCATAGATAAAACTCGATTCTAAAGAATTGACACTTGCCCAATTTTCCCCGTTTGATGAGAAAAGAAAAGGTTCATGTGATGAATAGTAAAATCCGGAAGGAAGTTTTTTAATAAAAACGGGACTTATACCCCAGGTTTCTGGCCAATTATTATAATAACCTGTGACGATATTCAGTTTATAGATACCATCGCTATTTGAATAATCTCCAACTGCGCAGAAGACTTCTTCTGTTTCCGACTCGATACAAGCTGCAGACACCATCCGGAGGCTGGAATGTGCATCATAGTAAACCAGCCGAGAATCCCTATAAAAGGCAAGTCCGCTGTCAGGAACAACAAAGAAATATCCGCATTCTCCTACATTATCAAGATCTCCGCGATTGATCTCTTTCACTTCACCTGTTATTTCAGGGAATATTCTCTCGAACTCTATAGAATGAACAAATTGAAACAGGCTTAAGATTATGAATATAGTTTGATACAATACTTTCATATAACACCTCACTTCTATTTTATCAACAGCATCCGCTTTGAACCTGCGACACTTCCGTTAACTTCGAGCTTATAAAAATAAATCCCTGAATTCAAGCCTTCTCCGTTGAAATTCACTGAATGATTTCCTGCCTTTCTCTTCTCGTTCACAAGTGTATGGACAAGCTCGCCTTTCGTGTTAAAAACTGACAGTGTGACCTTCCCTTCGCTACTTATAGAATAGCTGATCTCGGTGGACGGATTGAACGGATTCGGATAGTTTTGATATAATTTCACTGCAACAGGATAAACATAATCATTTATATTCGTATAGTTTCCATCCTGATCGAACTTGCATATCCATACATCATCATATTTTGATCCGACAGCTATACATCCGCCGTCATCTGTTGGCACCATTGAATTGCTCCCGAAATTTTTGCTCCATACTAACTTGCCCGTATCGTCAACTTTGTAAGTATTTGTACTGTTTGATACAAAATAGTTCCCGTCAGCTGATTTGGCTATATTTTCTAAATAGTCAGGAATTTCTAATTCCCAAATTATATCTCCGTACTGGTCAATTTTTAACACAACTCCAGAACCTGAAATAACAAAATCATCATTGTTTGCTTTCTCTATTCTTGATAAATCGTAACCATAAAACGGCTTAATCGCCGATACATTTAATGAATCATCGAAATAGATTAAAAATTGTGACTCACCTGATTCACTTCTTCTTTTCCATAAAGTTAAATAATCTCCTTCGCTTGTTAATGTAATATCACTGATTGTTTCAACAGCTTTTTCGCTCTTTGTAAAAATACTGCCTGATGAAAACTGATGATTTCCGTTTTTGTCATACTTCTCAATCCAACTGAACATGACATCAATATCTATAAAATCTGAAACTATTACTGCACATCCGCTGTCCGGCGTACATGTCAATGAAAGAGGCGAACAATCAGTATATACTTGCTTCCAGATTTCGCTATAATCAGTTGATCTTTTAGATAAATATCCCTCACTACCAGAATCTGTTCTTGAAATTTTGTAATCAACGGCATAGAGCCCGTTTTCGTAATTGTACGCAAAGTCATTTATATACAGATTATAGTCTCCGCCGTCAATTGTTTTCGTCCATAGAGAATCGCCGTTTTCATTAACTGCAATAAGCCATATTACCTCTTTAAAAGCCATTGGACTGGCGCTACAGCTTATTAAATAATTACCGTCATTCATCTTTACAATCTGTTTTCCTCGTTCTTTCATCTCATCCCCGTATCTTCGCTCCCAAGTGTCAATTTCTTGTGCAAATGATTGAAATACGAACATTATCATAATACAAAATAGCACTTTTCTCATATCACACCTCACTTCTGATATTTCATAAGATCGCATTTTCCAGTTCAAGTAATTTCTGTTTTGCTCTTAATCCGCCTGCATAACCGACCAGACTTCCGTCACTGCCTATTATTCTGTGACACGGTATA
>LBWG01000053.1:0-5970 GCA_000993535.1 Candidatus Uhrbacteria bacterium GW2011_GWF2_39_13
GGCACATTAGATTTGAAGTTAAAACGGACGACATACCGCAGAATCAGCTTCAGTTCGAGAATAGACTGTTCGAACAGATAATCTCAGTTAAGAAGTCCGCCCTTCCGTTCATAACGGAAAGCGAAAGCAAAAGAATATCAAAGTTCAATATCCCCGATAGGCTCTATGAAAGGCTACTTGAATCGCCTGTCATTGAAGTAAGATCAGACATCATAAAAAGGGTCGAAAGGATTAGAGCCGAATACTTTTCGGACGGTATTGAAAGAGCTTATCAGACAGTCGAAAGATCCGAATTTTTAAAAAAAGTTCTCGGACACGAAAAGACTGCTGAACTTCTCAGCATGCTGAAAGCAGGTAAAATTGACGAATTCTGCGAATGGTTCTTAAAAGAGTATTACGATAAACGATACGCTACAAAATTTAATAACATTATCGCCACTATTGAGCATAATGATCTCATAAAAGCTTCAGATGAAATCGTGAAAACAATAAACGATTTACGACATAGCATATAGCATTTATTGTTCGTTTTCGTATCATTTCGTTATTTTCTTGACATTTCTGCAAACTTTTTATACATTTAACATAAATTTTCGCGGAGAATAAAATGTTGATAGAATTTACAGTCGGGAATTACCTTTCTTTTAAAGATAAAGTCACTTTCAGTATGGTAAAATCCGAGTCTGACGACAGCCTGAAAGAGATATGCACATTCGAGCCTAAGCCGGATTCAAAATTCAGTCTGTTAAAAACTGCCGCGGTTTACGGTGCCAACAGCAGCGGTAAAAGCAATCTTGTCAACGCGCTTGATTTTATGCGTAAATTCGTGATGTATTCCGTAAGTTCGCCTTCTTATTCTTCAGGAGAAAGAGATATTGCGACCACTCCTTTCTTTTTTAGCGCTTCAACTGTAAAGATGCCTTCGTTCTTTGAGATCATTTTCATCGAGAAAAATACAAGGTACAGATACGGTTTTGAAGTAGATAATACTAAAGTAAAATCTGAGTGGCTGTTCTGGTCGCAGGCAAACAGGGAAACGATGCTTTTTGAAAGAGAAGAACAAGCTGTAGAATACAATAAAAGATCGTTCAAAGAAGCAAATGACTTTGTAACTCCGGAAAATACCGTAAAAAAAACAAGGCCGGAAAGCCTCTTTGTTTCTGTTCTTGAGCAATTTGACGGGCCAGTATCTTCAGAAGTAGTCAGATGGTTCGAAGATTTTTATATCATATCAGGAATATCTGACATTCAATACAGATATTTTACAGTAAGACTTTTCGATGCGAACCCGGACTTCAGAAAGTGGGCTTTAAAGATCCTCTCAAAATTCGACATAAGCAATGTCAAGTTGAAAGAAAAAGAATCAATAGTATCAAAAAACAGCCATGGCAACAAGGCTGACAGAGTATCAGAGTCAATCAGCGAGTATTTGGAAAGACCAAAGGCAGCAGCAAAAAAACAGGTTTATTTCTCACATACTTTTTACGGGAATGATTCCAAACCGGCAGGTGAAATAGATTTTCCGATGCAGTTCGAATCTGCAGGAACGCAAAAGCTTTTCTACTTTCTCGGACCTCTTTATCAAGCGCTAAATAACGGAAAAACTCTAATTGTTGATGAGCTTGATTCCCGCTTTCATCCGCTCCTCACCACGCTCATAATCGAATTTTTTTCAAATAAGAATAATAAAAATGCCCAGCTTATATTCACATCCCACGACACTTCTCTATTAAAAAAGGAGATCTTCAGACGCGACCAGATATGGTTCACAGAAAAAGATAAGTTCAATTCCACTCAGCTTTATTCACTAGACGAATATAAAGAATATTACGCAAGAAAAGACGCTTCATTCGCAAAAGATTACCTGAACGGCAAGTATGGCGCTGTGCCTGTTTTCGGGAACAAGGATGAATTATTAGAGATCATCTATGGCAAGTAAAAGACTCAGACACTCTGATACTTTCAAACGAAAATCTTCCTATCGGGAAGAACGAATCCCGACCATAGATAAAGACAAGATCGTGATCAGCTTTAAAGATTTTGACGGTACACAGCCCAGAAAACAGCCTCAAGGTTTCCAAGACTGGGAAAAAGAAGGTATCTTGGTTGAATTTCTCGACAGGCTCCCGAACCTCTGCGAAATGACCATGCAGGAAGCAAAAAATAAAGAGATGATAACAGAATACGGCGAATTCCCTTATGCTGAAGGCTATAAAATCCCTAATAAGCTAAAAGACAAAGAATTAAGATGGGCAGTACTCAAAAAGCTCACCGGACAAAAAGTCAGAGTCGCCGGGCATATAATAGACAATGTCTTTTCCATAGTTTTCTTAGACAAGAACCACAAGTTCTGGCCTGTAGAAAAGAAACACACTTAGATGATAATAAAATAATGTTACTTATCTAAAAACCCGAATAGCCATAAAGGGATTTTTCTTTCATTCATGGTCATATCCGTATCAATAACAAGAAATGAATTTTCGACATTTTGAATCTGCCTGAAATCTTTGCTTTTACCGCCGATCTCGAAGATAGAATTCCCGATCCTGAAATCCCCGATGTCTGAAAAAGCAGTTCACAAAAAAAGTCTCTCTGAATGTTCCCTGATCAATTTCAAAATCGAATTCATTCGCAAAAGTGTTAAGTATGTTAGTATTTCTGAAATAAAGCTTATCCGGTTTTTTGGAAACCTTATCCGAGTATTTTCTTATAGCACTGAATATCCCCGATTTATCAAGAATTCCCAGGTATATATAAAGCGTCGGCTGTGATATTCCAAGTTCTGATGACATTTGCGCCAGATTTACTTTATAAGGAACTTTTGCCGCAGCAACTTTATGTATAAGTTTTTGAAAAAACGATAAATTCGAGAATTCAATTTTATTCAAAGAAGGAATATCCTCAAAAATTATTTTCTGCATTGAATTGAAGAGTTTTACGCTGTAATTCTCAGGGATTTCCATAAAATACGGATAGCAGCCTATCTTCAGATATTCTTTAAATTCAGAATAAATGTAGGAATACTTTGATATCATACTGCTCGAAATCTTTACGCTGTCATTCAGTATATTGCTCAGAGGATAAGAATCTAATTTTATTTTATATTTGAATTCCAGGTACTCTCTGAAAGACAGCTCATTCATTTTAACTATGAAAGCTCTTCTGCTAAGGTCATACTGCTCATGAAGAATATTAAGCATTGAAGACCCGCTGAACCTGATCTTCAGCTTTGGGAAGGAATCGTATATGTTTTTAAGCTCTTTTGCCCAGTCTCTGTATCTATGAACTTCGTCGATTATCAGAACCTTTCCGTTCAGCGAATAAAATTCTTCAGCGACCTTATATATCGTAGTATCGCTCATTATTATATCATCCGCAGACATATAAAGTGAATCCATTATATCATAATCTGATTTCAGGTACTGCAGCAATAGCGTAGTTTTCCCTGAGCCTCTTGGCCCTATCAGTCCTACAAGCCTTTCTTTTGTATTTATCTGATTCATATATCCGGTTCTTATGAATTCTGAATTCAGATCATTCTGCAAAAATATTCAACTGACATAAATCCCCTTATTGATTTCGTTAGTATATAACAACGTATAATTTAAGCAATTTAACACAATTTGTCAATATCGTAAAATGCACTTTATGATAATCATTGCAAATCGCAATATGCATTTTACGATTTAGCGTTTTAGTTCCCGCTTTTATTCATTAGATCAATTTTACTCTTTGTAATTTGTGTTGCAATTCGTTTTTTTCATCGGTAAATTGAGATATATAAATGGATCAGCTATGTCAAAACATTTGAATATTTTACTTATCCTTTTTATTTCAATTGCACTTTTTGCCCAGCCTTCTTTTAAAGGATCAAAGCAAAAATCAGGATTTTTTCCTGAAATGAACAGCGGATTAAGCAAAGAAAGTGATTCTAAAGTATCTACTCCTTACCCTGAATACCGTGTTCACCGTGCAGGATTACTCTGGATGACTGTTTCTAATACGGGTATTTATGGAAATCCGTTTTGGAATATTGACCCTTGTACAGGTAAATTAGCTGCAAGCGGTGAAATGCCCGGCGGATCAGGAATGACCTATCTTTGTTTAGGATCAATATGGTGCGGTGGTTATCTGAATTACGAGATATGTTATTTTGATACTATTCATGCAAATATTTTTCAAGGGCCGCTGGTTTCAACGGCTTATGAAGGTTGTCAATCGCTTAAAGAATTTTGGCCGATCAACTTTCAAGATGACCCTTCAGGTCTAACCATGGGGCGACTAAATGAATCTTCTAATATTGAAGGTAAAATTAATTGCTTATTTAATGATGTTTACAATCCATCCGCGACTGCTGAAGAACAGTTTACAACATATTATTCAGATAAATATGTAAATTACAGTTTTACAGGTGTTGATATGTTTGAAAAGAAAGGACATATACCACTCGGTATTGAAGTTAAGCAATCAAGCTATGGATGGTCTGTTGACTTTGCGAAAAAATTTGTCATAATAGATTATACTGTTTATAACCGAAATGAAGAACAAAAAGATATATATGACTTTTTTATGGCAGTATATCTTGACAGTGATGTAGGCAATATTCCGTACTACGGAAATGTGTATGATGATAATACCCAAAGAATGATTGCTGATGATGATCTTTGCGGTTTTATAGAGAAATGGGATAATTATATTGATCCTGCAACAGGAGAGAAAAAATCTGTAGATATGAATTTAGCCTGGTCAGCTGATAATGACGCACGGGAGTTTATTCGAGGTGACATGGCCGGAGAAATTTTATGGAACCCGCCGCCAGGTACCCCCTTATTTGGTGCCACCGGCATAGCTACATTAAAAGTTTTAAGAACACCTAATCCTGACTTAAAGTACTCATTTAATCTTTATATACCTTCGTATGTTGATGAAAGCGAAGATTGGGGGCCGCGATGGAAAACAGGCATGCATTCTGATTGGCAGTATGATCTGTCCCCCAAGCAAAAAGGTTACGATGATATTAATTATGATGAATATGAAAACTATTATGGGCAATCCATGTTTGGCGGCAGGACTGAAGGCTGGCCTATCGGTGATATAGGCAGATATATGGTAATTTCGAATGACGAATTTGACTATAATCAGACTGCAATAAGGGAAGTCTATCTTGGAATGGATACTCAAATAGACGGTACAGCGATCCCGCAGGCAGGAAAATGGCAGCCATGGATCGTTACAGGTACCGAAAGCGCAGATGAAGTACCTGACGGAACTATCCCTGCTTTAAACAATATAGCAAACGGCATGGATCAGAGATTTTTACTGGGATTCGGCCCCTTAGGGCAGGAATCTTATGCAAATGTAGCCGTTGACAGAGACGGTGACTCTCTTGGTATTCCTGACGATTATATAAATAAAAAAGTGTGGAAATTTGCTTATGGGGATTCATTGAAATTAACGATAGCCTTCATTGCAAGTGAAAATTTTCATACTTCCACGCAGCAGTCTGCTGCGTACAGCGATACATCATCGGTTAACCTTTCTGACGGATTAGATCCGTCGCTTTTTGATCAGGGTTGGTATGATACATTTTATAATGTTATGTGGGCTAACAGGTTATATGATACGCCTCTTTGGGATACTCCCGTTAAAAAATGGGGTGCTACAAAAAAAGACGGCTGGTTTGGAGAAGATGTGGGTGCTGACGGAATATTTAATGATATTGACGGATGCTTTATATTTAAGGGAAGACGAAGGTGAAGATGATCTTAAAATGACTAACTTCACAAATGAAGTGACCGATATGTATGGTAATGCAGCAACAAGCGAGGATAATATTTTGCCTTTTGGGCGTCAGCATGAGGATGTAGGATTCGGGATTACAGGATCAAGAGATACAGGTGAAGGCTATGGATATATGGTAAAATACACGAAACAGGACGGCATTTATCCTCAAGGTTCATGGATAAGATA
>LBWG01000053.1:5997-6516 GCA_000993535.1 Candidatus Uhrbacteria bacterium GW2011_GWF2_39_13
GGGAGACGGTGTGCCTGATTTTCAAGCACCGCCGCCGCCATATTCACCCAAAATTACGGTTTCTTATGCTGATAACGATGTTGTAATCGAATGGTCAAGCCATGAATTCTATGACGAGAATGGAAAAATTACAGTATCAGGTCCAGAACATACGATTGATCCTTTCTCGAGGAGAAAAGATTTTGAAAGTTATCAGGTGCAGGTGTCTCCTACTGTATTCGCGAATGACTATACTGAAATATTCAGCGTTGATATAGATAATTACGCTTATGAGAATGTATCGTCAAAATTAGAGTACCTATATGATCCTGTTCCTGCAGACACGATAGCGGCTCATCCTGAAGATTACCCTGCAATAAAAACAGTTTACGGCAAGATATATCAATTAATGCCGTATGGAGACAATAGGAATATGCACGGTTCTTTTGACAATCCGGGCTTATTCAGCTACAGTACGACCGCTGATTCCAGCACAGCTGAAGAATATGGCATTATCTGGAATTATAGATTCGTGCTGCA